>JADKJZ010000009.1 GCA_016720805.1 Gemmatimonadota bacterium
TTCTTGGCGAGACTCTTGTCTGCCCCAGCCTCGTTGCAATACAGGAGGACGCGCGACCATTTGGTGAAGTTGTCCCTTGCCTCGCGCTTGATGTATGCCACGGCCTCCGCTGAATCTCTGGCGGACAGACCTTGGACTTGAGCGCTGACCAGGTGCACCGTAGCGGAGCAAGCCAGGACGAAACAAGGGATCGCGCCCTGCGGAAAGCCATCAAATCCTCCCTAGTGAGCAAACGCAGCTGACCATCAACCATCGAGAGATCCTGTGGTGGCGCCTACGAAGCGCGCTCGTGCACCATTTAGCCCATCGGCGCGGACCGAGGCGTCAGGCCCACCGCAGCAATTGCTTGCTAGGCGGTTCCCCCAGCAGAGGGCTTCCTGCTCGTGCCATGCCCTCCAGCGAAGCCTCCTCAGCCGCTTCTTCTACGCTGGGTCTGCTGGGCCACGCCGAATGGCACGTGAGCGCATGGTACAAGGTGACTTGCTCTTCCACATGCCGGAGCTGATCGTCGAAAAAGATGTGCGGGCGAAAGATTCCGGAGGATGCGAGCCTTCTCGATACCTCCGAGAAAGAACACTTCGTCGACCTCGATCCCCCAGGCACGTAGGGTAGTAACGACGCGCTCATGGGCAGGTGCGTTTCGTGCCGTCATAATTGCGACGCGCACTCGCGGTTGATAGAGAGGGTTCTTGACCACGCGCTGTCGTTCCTTGGCTTGCAGACTCGCAAGTTCACGGAACAACTTGCCGAGTGGCCCTACCGGCATCGGCACCGAGGCCGCCTTGGCTTCAGAGTCCAGAAATGCCTTCAAACCATCACCGGTTAAACACGGTCTCAGCCGAGTCATCAGCCAGATCCCGTCGAAGTCGAAGGCAAATCTAAGCTCCGGATCCGACAGGTCGTCAACCAAGTCAGTTGAAACACTTGGCCGGCCGGCGCTCCTCATAACAGCGCTCCGCACATCGACGTTGTTGGCTGACAAGAATAGCGACGCGTTAAACGCATCGAGATACGAAACGGCGGCCTACCATTCGTGAATGCCGCACGTGTGATCGCAAGCCCATGGTGCTGAATGGACTTAAAGACACGAAGTCCTGTATCCGGATCATTGCGTGAAAGGAGCACCAACTTCGACCGGTTGATCGTCTTCAGTCTTCCCATTCAAGCTCAGGAACCGACGGATCAACGGAATGCGACCCCTGGGGAAGCGGATTTGACTCGTTGCCGCGCTGGTGCTTACGGTAGACTTTCAAGTCCCTGCTCTCGAAAAAGACACTTATCTGACTCCCCCAGATCGAAGAGAGCACTTGAGGCAACCGCGATACAAGCTTTTCTCGATCGGAAATGACAACCTTTCTCCTCGTCCGTCAGCCAAACGTCTTTCCAACCCCGCCCCCGTGCGACCCAATCCCTCACGAACGGTACCCCCGGCAGGCTAGGACCGGTAGCTGGTGGCGGTTTCCTCCCCAGTTCGCTCAGTGCGCCAGAGTGTATCCGCCAAACCCGAAGCGGCGCCTCCTCCCTGCCCCGCCACGCCGGTTCAGACGCTGAACACCAGCAAATTCGGACGCATCGGCTGCAGTGGCTCCTGTTTGGTGTGGGCGAGGAGAGGCCATCGCCGATCGGCCCCCGACCACGCAAAAAGGCGCAAAGATCACCCTCGATCCCCGCGCCCCGCCGCTACCCCACCCCGCACGCACTCACCCCCTAATGCGGCTCCCTCACCGCCCTGACCCGCCGCGGATGCACCCGCTCGATCAGCTCGTGCACCGCCCTGCCCCGGTGCGAGATCTTCCCCTTCGCCTCCCGCGTCGCCTGGCCAAAGCTCATCCCCAGGTCATCACTCCAGAAGAGCGGATCGTACCCGAACCCCCCATCGCCCTCGGGAGCACGCAGGATCCGCCCCTCGGTGACCCCGGCCACCACCAGCGACGCCCCCTCCGCCGGCTCGGCCCACGGCCACTCCGCACCCGCCGGCCGGTGCAGCACCAGGACACACCGATACCGCGCCGACCGCGCCGCGTCCGGCACATCCCTGAGCGCCGTCAGCAGCGCCGCGTTGTTCGCCGCCGTCACCAGATGATCAGGGCCATCCATCCCCGCAAAGCGCTTGGAGTAGACCCCCGGCCCACCCTCAAGCGCATCGACCTCCAGCCCGCTGTCATCGGCCAACGTCACCACCCCGCTCCGCGCCGCAAACCACTCGGCCTTGAGCGCCGCGTTCTCCGCAAAGGTGTGCGCCACCTCCAGCACGTCCTCGTCCGGATGCTCCGCCAACCCGCACTGATCCGGTGACCTGACATCCACCCCCAACGGCCCCAGCAGCCCCCGGAACTCGGCCACCTTCCCCACGTTCCGAGAGGCCACCAGGAGGACCGTCACAGGCCGAGCGCCGTCCGCTGCAGCGCGAAGAGCTCGTTCATGCCGCCCTGCGCCAGGTCCAGCAACCGGTCCAGCGCCGCCCGATCAAAGGTCCCGTGCTCGCCCGTCCCCTGCACCTCGACAAAGTCATGCGGCGCCAGCATCACCACATTGGCATCCACCTCGGCGTCACGATCTTCCAGGTACGCCAGGTCGAGCCGCTGCTCGCCATCGACCGTGCCGACCGACACCGCCGCCACCAACCGCCCGAACGGCGACGGCTGACCCGTCTTCTCCGACAGCCAGGTGCAGGCATCGTGCAGCGCCACGCACGCGCCGGTGATCGAGGCGCAACGCGTGCCACCATCGGCGGTGAGGACGTCGCAGTCGACCTTGATGGTGTACTCGCCAAAGGCGAAGGTGCCCATCGCCGCGCGCAGCGACCGGCCAATCAAGCGCTGGATTTCATGCGTCCGCCCACCGGGGCCGTTCCGCTCGCGCGAGGTCCGCTCCGCCGTGGCGCGCGGCAACATGGAATACTCGGCCGTGACCCACCCCTGCCCGCTCCCCTTCTTGAACGGCGGGACACCCGTCTCGACGGAGGCGGTGCAATGCACCAGCGTCCCCCCCATCCGCACCAGGCAGGAGCCCTCGGCGTACGGGTTGGCGCGGCGCTCAAGAACGGTGGGACGAAGCTGGTTGGGCTGACGACCATCAGGGCGTGACACGAAGGCGCTCCACAAGGCGGGTAGTCGAACGATCCGGCAACAACGGAATGATCACGACACGACCACCGCGCGCACGCACGGTGTCCGCACCAACAACGGTATCAGGATTGTAGTCGCCACCCTTCACCAGCACGTCGGGCTGCAGGGCGGCGATCAGCTGCGCGGGGGTGTCCTCGTCAAAGAGGACCACACAATCGACACAGGCGAGCGCGGCCAGCACGCGGGCGCGGTCGGCGGCGGAGACGATGGGCCGTTCACTCCCCTTGTCGAGCCGGCGCACTGAGGCATCGGTGTTCACGCCGACGATGAGCGCATCGCCCAACGCGCGCGCCGACTCGAGGACGTGAATGTGGCCGGCATGGAGGAGGTCGAAGACGCCGTTGGTGAAGACCACCTGCCCCGTGGTGCCCTGGCGCCAGCGTGCGGCGTCGCCCTGGGAGCGCAGCTTCGGGGCGGTGTCGACAGGCGAGGTCAGGGTTCGCCCCCGACGATCTTCGGCGCGAACTTGTAGACCTTCTCGCCATACAGCGGCAGCGTCACGCGCTCGGTGTACTTGACCGAGATGACCACGCCGCCCGGCGGATCGAGGCGCGTCACGGTGATCTTCCGTGCCTCGGGCGGGAGGCCCAGGGTGTCGGCCACGGCACGGAGGCGGGTGAGGATCTGCGCATCGGTGAGCGTCGTGCTGAAGCGCGCCGCGGAGGTCATCTCGTCGCGGAACTGCTCGTAGCGGAACCACGGCCTGCCGAGGGTGATGCCGACGTAGACCGCCGTGCCGATCACCAGCAGCGTGACCAGACACCCCAGGCTGCTGCCACCCCGACGTCCGGCTACCACCGGGACTGCGCCTTGTCGACGATCGCGTTCACCAGGAACTCCAGCGCCTTCTTGCGGCCGTCGGCCTCGCGGCCCGGTTCGTAGTCGCCCCGCGCGCTGAGGCTGCGTTCCTGGAAGATCATGCGCCCGTCCTTGTTGGCGACCATTTCGATCGCGATGGTGACGGAGAGCTGCCGCCGAGTGACCTGGACACTGCCGCCGGTGCCACTGCCTGCGAAGGAGGTGGGCTCGTCCGGCTCGTAACTGATGATGCGGCCGCGGACCACGAGGTCGGCCTTCGCCTCGGTGGCCGCGCGGAGTCCGAGGCGCCGTTCGACGGCCTCGCGCACCGCGAGGTTCACCTGCTGACCCAGCGTCGCGTCCGACGTTTCGTTGTCGAAGGGGAGGACGGCGACGGTCTTGATATCGGCCGGCAGGCCGCCGCCGGCGAAGCCGAAGGCGCAACCGGTGCCGAGGAGGAGCAGCCCGAGGAGGCTAGAGCGAATCGCGCGGTGCATCCCACATCTCCGCCGAAAACGACCCCGGCTTCGTCACCCGCGTGAAGGTCAGATCGAGTCGCGCTGGCCCACTGGGGACGTCCAGTCGCGACTTGAGGAGCACGCCATCCGGGCCAAAGGTGGTGGTCACGATCCCGATCCGCTTCCCCGCCTGCCGCACCTCGGCCATCAACCGCAGGCCGTCGCGACTGCGCAGATAGTCCACAGTATCGGCGCCACTGATGTAGCGCCAAGCGGTGACCTTCTCGTCCTGCCGGCCACGGAGCTCGACCGCACCGGCAGGAGGACGCGCCCTGCCGAGCATGGCCCAGAGGAGCGGGTAGCTCGGTACCAGCTTGTCGACCTGATCCTTGGGCTGGACCCACTGCGCCGAGTCGCCGATGACGACCGCCGCGCCGCGGCCAGCGCCGAGGGGGCCGCGGAAGTCGAAGCGGAGGGAATCGGCGCCGGCCACCGAGGCGCTCCCCTGCCCCTTGGCGGCGGCGGAGCGCTTGTCGGTGAAGACGAAGCGGAAGCGGATCTCCTGGTTGCCCCCGGGCTGCGTCTCGGCGGCCCAGCGGCGCGCCTCCGCGTCCGAGAGGGCAGCAAGACCGGACGGCGCGATGGCGCCGGGGGTACCACCACAGGCGGCCAGCAGGAGCAGCGGGAGGAGGCGGAGTCGTTGCATTGCCCCCAAGTTCGCCCCGGAGCGGGAGGGACTCAACCCTCCCTCATCGGTGGATGCTGCGGATCACGTCGCCCTGGGTGACCCGGAGGAGGGCGGCGTAGCTCCCCGCCACCCGGCCGAAGATGGTGTAGCGCCCGTCCAGGTGCGGCTGCGGCGAGACATTGATGAACCACTGGCTCCCCCCGGTCTCGGGACCGGAGAGGGCCATCCCCGCCATCGGGACGTCGTAGCGGCGGCGGTTGAACTCGTCGCGAATGGCCCAACCCGGCCCCCCGCTCCCGGTGCCGCTCCGATCGCCGTCCTGGATGACGAAGTTCGGGACGACCCGATGCCACCGGTTGCCGTCGAACCAGCGGCGGTCCACCAGGCGGAGGAAGTTGGCGACCGTGAGCGGTGCCTCGCGCCCGAGCAGCTCGAGGTCGATGGTGCCGCGACCGTCGAGCTCCACCGTCACGTGCGGGTTCTCCTTGGCGAGCACCAGCGTGCGGACGATCACCCGGTAGTCCTCGAGGCCACGCCCGGTGACGACCGGCAGCGCCGGGCCCCAGCGTTCGGCAAGCGCCGGCCAGCTGCGCGCCGCGTCGCGCCGCAGCAGCATTTCGGCCGGCGGCGTGAAGAAGTCGCGGCGGCTCGGGTCACCGAGTTGCTGCAGGACATCGGGGACGCGGCGCGCGAGTCCCGACATGGCGGCAAGCACAGCCTGTTGCGCATCGCGTTCGACGTCGGCGGCACCGAGCCGCCAGGCCGCCAGGAGGAGGTCGAGATCTTCGACGCGTGCGTTGGCGCCGAGGACGCCGGCAGCGGTGGCACGCACCTCGGGCGCGGCACTCCGGAGACGCTCGCGGGCCGCGGCGACGACGGTGGAGTCGCTGCGCGGGCGCGCGCTGCGCCACGCACCCAGCGCCGCGGCCTGCACCCGCGCATCGGCATCCTGCAGGCCGGCCTGGAAGACGGCGTTGCCGGTGCTGCTGATGCTGCCCCATCCCTCGTAGGCGGCCATCCGCTCGCGGACGTCCTGCGAGGCCTGCCAGACGGCGGCGCGCTTGGCGAAGCGGGCGGTGTCGGCGCGGGCGAGCGCCGAGAAGGCGACGCGACGCATCGCCCAGGTGGCGCCCTGCTTGTCGAAGAGGCCGTCGAGCGCGGCCATCGCCGCTTCGCCGCGCAACTCGCCGAGCGCGGTGGTGGCCTGCACGCGGACATTGAAGTCGGCATCGGTGAGGAGGCGGAGGACGCCGGTCACTTCGGCGGAGTCGCGCCAGGAGCCGAGCGCCTGCAGCGCGCTGATCTTGACGCCGGGCGAGGCGTCCTGGAGGGCGCGGCGCAGTTCGCCGAGCACGGCAGCCGCGGGGAGCCCGGCGCTGTCGGCGTAGGCCTTCGTGTAGGAACGGACCGCGGCCTCGCGAACCAGCGCCATCTTGTCCCGCGCCGAGCGGAGCAGGCCGTTACCGGCCGTCGGGGCCTTGAGCCGCGCGATGGTGTAGCTGGCGCGCCAGCGGAGGTCGTCGTTCTGGTCGTTCAGGAACGGGAGCATCGCCGCGACGGGCGCCTGCGCGCCGAGCTTCCACGATTCGAGCAGCGCGACGGGCAGCAGGAGGTCGCGTCGGGCGGCCGAGACCGAGGTGCGGCCCCCGATGATCTCGGTGAGCATCGCGATGGCGGCGCTACCGCCGGAGCGGGCCAACGCGGCGGAGGCCTCACCGGCCGCGGCCGCATCGAGGGAGTCGGGTTGACGAATGCGGGCGATGATCGCCGCGGCGTTGTTGCTGTCGGCCAGCAGGCCGAGGGCAAAGAAGGCGTCGGCGATGACGTTCTGATCGCGATCGCCGAGCGCCTCGACGATGAGCGGCGCGCCACGCTTGTCGCCGATGCGGCCAACCGCCACCACCGCGGTGCGGCGCACCAGCGGGTCCGGATGGCCGATGGCGCGCGCCATCGCGGTGAGGTCGAGCTGCCGGCGATCCTCGGCCATCAACAACGGGGCGAGCGCCTCGACCAGCGCGGGGTCCTGGGCGGTGAGCGGCGCCGCGAGCAGCACGAGGCCGACGGCGGCGTGGAGGAAGGGGAGAGTCGCATCAGAGGCGCACCGGGTCAGGAATGGGTTGCAGCCGTTCGGCGATGCCCTCAGGGAGGCGGCCGAAGGCGAAGGTGTCGTCCATCACCAGCATGGCGGTGCTGCCGGTCGCCAGGAGCTCGCCGGTCTCGTCGTGTTCGACGGCGTAGCCGAAGGTGACGCGCCGGGAGGCCCGCTCGCGCACCCAGGTGCGCACCCGGATCGGGTCGTCATAGCGCGCCGCGCGGCGGTAGCGGATGGTGAGCTCACCGACCATCAGGCGGAAGCCGAGGGTCTCGAGGTCGCGGTACGAGAGCCCGGTCTGGCGGAGGTGCTCGGTGCGCGCGACGTCCCACCAGACCAGATACCGGGCGTGATAGACCACGCCCATCTGGTCGGTCTCGGAGTAATCGACCCGGCGGCGGATGGTGGTGATTCCGGCGCCATCGGTTGCAACGGTCGGCTGCATCGTCCACCTTTCGCGCCGTGACAGCGCACCGTGTGGTTGTGGTCGGGGATGCCCACCTTGGGGCGGCGCCCGTGGGAGACGAGGAGGCGATGCTCGCCTTCCTCGACGCCGTCCCGTCGCTGGGTGACGCGTTGCTCGTCACCGGCGACCTCTTCGACTTCTGGTTCACCTGGCGCCGAGTGATCCCGCGGCAGGCGATCCGCACCACCGCCGCCCTGGTCCATCTGGCCCGACGCTTCCCGGTGATGATGGTCGGCGGCAATCACGACCGCTGGGGCAGCACCTTCTGGGACCAGGAAGCGGGGCTCCGCTTTGACGCCCATCGGCTCGAATGCGATGTGGCCGGCCAGCGCGTCCTGATGGTCCACGGCGACGGGATGCATCAGGAGCACTTCCGCGCCAACGTGCTCAACCGGCTGATCAATTCGCCGACCATCATCCGTGCCGTCGCGACGCTGCCGGCCTCGCTCACCTTCTGGGCCGCCGACCGGTTGCAGCACAACCCGGCCTATGCCGCCGCCCATCCGGAAATCAGCGATGCGGCGATGGGACGCCAGCGGGTGATCGCCGAGGGGTTCCTCACAGCGGACCCGGGACTCGGCGCCGTGGTGATGGGCCACACCCATCGTGCAGCCGCCGTGGAGATGATGCCGGGGCGCTGGTACCTGAATCCGGGCGCGTGGCTCGATGGACACGCCTACGGCATCCTCGATGCCGACGGCGCCACGCTGCACCACTTCAGCTAGTCCGCTCGCTCCCCAGTGCCGCCAGCTCGATCGTCTCGAGCGGTTCCCCCACAAAGATCGATCCCACCCTCGCAAAGCGCGCCACGTCGTCGGTCGCGGCCCAGCGATGGTGCACCGGCGTGCCGGCCGGCGCCTCGAGCCCCTGCGCACGCAGCACGGTGGCCAGTTCACGCGCCGTCTCCTGCGCACTGTCGATCCGGACGACGTCGGGGCCGAGCACCTCGCCGATCAGGCCGCTGAGCATGGGGTAGTGCGTGCAGCCGAGGACGATGGTGTCGACGCCGGCCGCACGCAGGGGCGCGAGGTACTCCTCGGCGACCAGCCGAGTGGCGGGATGCTCGAACCACCCCTCCTCGACCAACGGCACGAAGAGCGGGCACGCCTGCTCCACCACGGCCAGCTCGGGACGGATGCGATGCAGCGCCCGACGATACGCCCCGGAGAGGATGGTGCCGGCGGTGCCGATGACGCCCACGGTGCCGCCGCGACTCGCTGCTGCGGCCGCGCGCGCGCCGGGTTCGATCACACCGATGACCGGCACGGTGGCCACGGCGCGGAGTTCATCGAGCGCATGGGCGGTGGCGGTGTTGCAGGCGACGACGACCGCCTTCACCTGGTGTTCCTCGAGCCAGGTGAGGATCTCGCGCGCATAGCGGCGGACCGTCTCCGGCGACTTCGATCCGTAGGGGACGCGCGCGGTGTCGCCGAGGTAGAGCGTCGATTCGTTCGGGAGCAGCGCGTGAATGGCGCGCACGACGGTGAGGCCGCCGATGCCGGAATCGAAGACGCCGATCGGTGCGGTGTTCATCGCGGGATCGGCAGGGTGACGCCGAGGCCACGACGACCGCCGGGGAGGATGCGCGCCTGCAACTCGCCGGGGAAGTCGTAGAGGTTGGCCGAGACGTAGGCTTCCATCCCGGCGAAGAGGTGGTTCACCGCGATCAGGAAGAGCCAGTCGCCGCGCTCGGCGCGCTTCTGCTCCAGTCGCTCCGAGCCGGTGCGGTCGAGGTAGCGCATCTCGTGATTGGCCTTCAGCGCCATCGCGACCGCCACCCCTTCGAAGGCGACGAACAACCCACCGCTCAACTTCCGATCGAGTGCTGCCTGGCCCCACCCCGGGACGAGCAGTGACCGCGCGAAGTAGCCGAGCGGTGAGGGGCGCGGGCGGATCGGCAGCGAATCGGGACGCGCCTGCGCGGCGAGCGGCGCCGCACTCAGCAGCGACACCGCGAGCAGGGCGTGCCCGGCGCGCACCAGCAGGCGCTGGATCAGGCGACCGCCACGAGTTCGATCTCGACGCGGACATCGCGCGGGAGGCCGGCGGCGGCGACGGTGCTGCGCGCCGGGCGATGGTCGCCAAAGTGCGCCGCGTAGACGGCATTCATCGGGGCGAACTCGGCCATGTCGCGGAGGAAGACGGTGGTCTTGACCACGTTCTTGAACGACATGCCGGCCGCGGCGAGGACGGCACCGAGGTTCTTGAAGACCTGCTCGGTCTGCTCGGTCACGCCGCCGGCGACGATTTCCATCGACACGGGGTCGAGGGCGATCTGCCCCGCGGTGTAGAGCATCCCGTTGACGAGGATGGCCTGGGAGTAGGGGCCGATGGCGGCGGGGGCGTCGGGAGTGGCGATAATCTGCATCAGGATGCTCGAGGTAAGGTTGGTCTTAGGGAAACGATGATCGATGATCGATGGTCGATGATCGATAGTCAGGTGTCGATGATCGATGATCGATGGCGGCTTTATCGATCATCGATCATCGATCATCGATCATCGGCGGTTGATCATCGATCATCGATCATCGATCACTCTGTTCGTGGGCCAGAACAACCGCGTTGCATTGGCCGTGGTGTCCGCAGCGATCTCTTCAAACGTTGTGCCGCGGACCTCGGCGAGGGTGTGTGCGACCGCTGGCACGTAGCTCGGCTCGTTGCGCTTGCCGCGGTGTGGCACGGGCGCCAGGTACGGCGCGTCGGTCTCGATCAGCAGGCGGTCCGCCGCCACGGCCCGCATGGCGTCCTGCTGGTCCCACGACTTGAAGGTCACCATGCCGCTGAAGGAAAAGTACCACCCCGCCTCGAGCCCGGCGTCCCGCAGGACGGGGCCGCTGGAGAAGGAGTGGAGGACCACGGTGGCGTCGGCCTGGTTGCGGAGGATGGCGACGACATCGGCATCGGCCTCGCGGGCGTGGATGACGACGGGCATCCCTGCGGCCGTGGCCAGCGCGAGCTGTTCGGCGAAGACGTCCTGCTGCACGCTGTGCGGGGCGTGGTCGTAGTGGTAGTCGAGCCCCATCTCGCCGGCGGCGCGGACCAGGGGGTGCTGCCACGCGGCCTGGAGGCGACGCCTGAGGTCGGGGGTCCAGTGGGAGGCGTCGTGGGGGTGGCAGCCGGTGGCGACCACCAACCCGGGATGCCGAACCGCCCAGCCGAGGGTGTCCTCGAGCTGGGCGGTCACGGATTCAATCACCATGGCACGGGAGACGCCGGCGGCGCCCATCCGCTCCACCACCGCGTCGCGGTCGGCCGCGAAGGCCGGGTCCGCGAGGTGGCAGTGGGTGTCCACCAGCATCAGGGTCAGACCTGGGGAACCGTGCTGCGGACTGCCTTGGGCTTGACCTTGACGCCGCGGCCGTCGACGCCGGGCCACTTCTGCTCGATCATGCGCAGGACCGGCGCCGCGATCCAGATCGACGAGAAGGTGCCGGTGAAGACGCCGAAGAACATCACCAGCGCGAACGGCCGGATGACCTCGCCGGCGAAGATCGTCAGCGCGAGCAGCGTCGACAGCGTGGTGACGTGGGTCAGGATCGAGCGCGGCAGCGTCTCGTTGATCGAGAGGTTGAGCACCTCGACCAGCTGCGAGCGCCGGAACTTGTGCAGGTTCTCGCGGACGCGGTCGAAGATGATGATCGTGTCGTTCAGCGAGTAGCCGACCATCGACAGCACGGCGGCGACGACGACGAGCGAGAGCTCGATCCGGGCCACCGCGATGAAGCAGATGGTGAGGATGATGTCGTGGGCGGTGGCGAGGACGGCCGCCAACCCGAAGCGCCACTCGAAGCGGTAGGCCAGGTAGGCCAGCACGCCGAGGAAGGAGAGCATGATCGCCATGAGCGCCTGCGTCTTGAGCTCGGCGCCGACCTTCGGCGAGACCGCCTCACCGCTGCCCGGCGTGAAGCCACCGGCGCCGACGACCTGCTCGATCGCGGCGTTGACGGCCTTCGTGGTGGCCTGGGTGTCGTCGGTCTTGGAGCCTTCGACCGCGGTCCGGGCGCGGACGGCGTACTCGTTGTCGCCCCCGAAGCGCTGGATCTCGGCGCCCTTCAGGCCAGCGGCGTCGAGGCCGGCGCGCAGCTTCTCGACGTCGACCGGCGCCGTGGTCTTGAACTGCACCAGGGTGCCGCCGGTGAATTCGATCGACTGGTGGATGCCGAGCCCGAGCAGCGCCGCGAGCCCGATCACGAACAGCACGGCAGTCACGAGATAGGCCTGCCGGCGGTGCGCGATGAAGTCGTACTTGGCGTGTGCAAAGAAGCGAATCATGGTCAGATGCTCAGCGTGGTGGCGTGGGGCTTCCGGTCGAGCCAGACGAGGAAGAACGTCTTGGTGACGAAGATCGCGGTGATCATCGAGGCGATGATGCCCATGATCAGCGTGACCGCGAAGCCCTTGACCGGGCCGGTACCGAACTGGAAGAGGAACGCGGCGGTCAGGACGGTCGAGACGTTCGAGTCGATGATGGCGGGCATCGCGTGCCGGAAGCCTTCCTCGACCGCGACGCGGACGGTCCGCCCGGCGATCAGTTCCTCTCGAATCCGCTCGAAGATCAGCACGTTCGCGTCGACGGCGATGCCGACCGAGAGCACGATGCCGGCGAGGCCGGGCAGCGTGAGGGTGGCGTCGATCATCGAGAGCGAGGCCAGCGTGAACAGGATGTAGAGCGACAGCGCCAGCACGGCGAGCGCTCCGGACATCCGGTAGTAGCCCACCATGATGATGATCACGAAGAGGGTGCCGACCAGGCCGGCGACGATGCCGCCCCGGACCGAGTCCTCACCGAGCGAGGCGCCGACGGTGCGCTCCTCGACGATCTTCAGCGTGAACGGCAGCGCGCCGGCCTTCAGCGTCAGCGCGAGGTCCTGCGCCTCCGCGATGGTGCGGCCCGACAGCTCGATCTGGCCGCGACGGTCGATGCGGCTGTTGATGACCGGCGGTGCGCCCTGGACCTTGCCGTCGAGGACGATCGCCATGAAGTCGCCGATGTGCCGGCTGGTCTCCTGGCCGAAGCGCCGCCCACCCGCGCGGTCGAGGTCGAAGACCACGATCGGCTTGTTGGAGCTCGGGTCGATCTGCGGCGTCGCGTTGACCAGCGAGGTGCCGGTGAGGATCGGCTTGGTCTCCAGCGCGTACAACGCACGCATCGGTTCGAGCCCGCCAGTCGCCGACTGATCCCACTTCAGCTCGATGCCACGCGGGAGGACGCGCTGCACCTCGGGGAGGCGGAGCAGCGAGTCGACGCGAGCCACCGAGGCTTCCGGGACCAGATAGGTCCCCGGTGCCGAGGCGCCAGCTGATGCACCCGAGATGATCAAGGCCTGGAGGATCGGGCCGCCGGCCTTGACCGTGTCGGCCGCCGCCGCCGCGCCGCTGTCCGCCTTTACGCCGCTGTCGGCCGTGAGCTTGGTGCCTGAATCGCCGGCGAGCAGCGCGTCGATCCCCTTGGCCGCCGCCGGGGCGCCCGCGGCCGGCTTGACGCCGAGCTGGGCGAGGACCCGATCCATGGCGGGGAGGGCGGCGTCGAGCGCGCCCGTCTTGTCCGTCATGCGGAATTCGAGGAAGGCGTTCTGCTGGACGATGCCCTTGGCCCGTTCCGGATCCTTGATGCCGGCGAGCTCGACGACGATCCGCGAGGAGCCGACCTTCTGGATCACCGGCTCGGTCACGCCGAACTCGTCGATGCGCTTGCGCAGCACGGTCAGCGCCAGGTCGATGTCCTTGGAGACATCGGCCGAGACCTGCGTCGACTGGTCGAGCTCGAGGCCAAGGTGCATCCCGCCCTGGAGGTCCAGGCCGCGCTTCAACGGGACGCGCTTGACCTGCACGTCCTGCATCGCGCCGGTGGCGCTGCGCTCGCGCACGGTGACGGTGCGCGGGATGAGGGCGATGATCGAGCCGATGACGAGCACGGCGATCAGGATCATGCGATTGCGAATGGTTGCGAACATCGTCACTCGGACGCCCGTAGGGGCGCTTCAAGGTCCGGGTGCGCCACGGCCAGCATGGTCCGGGCGCGGTGCGAATCCACCTCCAATTGCTGCCGGAGGCTCGCCACCGAATCGAATCGGCGGATGTCACGAAGCGGCGCGACCCACTGGACGCTGACGCTTCGATCGTACAGGACCCCCTCAAAGCCGAAGAGGTGGGCCTCCAGGAGTCGGCGGCCGTCGTCGAACGTCGGCCGATGCCCCTGGTTCATCATGCCACCGAACCGACCGGCGGCGGTTTCCACCACCACCGCGTAGACACCGTCGGGTGGCAGCAACTTCCGTCGTGCGATCGCGAGGTTGCAGGTCGGAAAGCCGATCTGACGTCCCCGCCCTTCCCCGCGTTTCACCACTGCTTCGAGCGAATACGACCGGCCGAGCATCCTGGCCGCGCCGTCGAGGTCGCCGCCGGTCACTGCGCGGCGGATCGCCGTGCTCGAGACCGGGAGCCCATCGGCGAGCAGCACCGGCGGCACGACATCCACCGGAAAGCCCCGCGACGCGCCCAACGCCTGCAGCGTCGCCACATCGCCCTGCCGTCCTCGGCCGAAGCCGTGGTCGTGCCCGATCACCAACTCGCGCAGGTCACAGCGCGGCAGCAACACCTGATCGACAAACGCCGCCGGATCGAGGGCCGCCATGGCCCGGTCGAACCGCAGGGTCATCACCCGATCGATCCCGCTGGTGGCGAGGGCGGCGAGCCGTTCGGTCGTCGTGGTCAGCAGCGCCGGGGCAGCATCCGGATTCACCACCTCGAGCGGATGCGGCTCGAAGGTCACCAGCATGCTGCGCCGCCCACTGCTCACCGCACGACGACGGATCTCCGCCAGGACCGCGTGGTGTCCCCGGTGCACGCCATCGAAGGTGCCGACGGTCACCACGCTCCCGTTCATGCCGCAGGCTCCAGCACGACCTCGGGCTGCCACCGTCCATTCACCGCCCCGGCCACCGCGAGCAGCCGGCCGTCCTCGGCGAGCAGCGCCGCGTGCCCCTCCTGCGCGTCCTGCTGCGGCACCGATCGACCGAAGCCGACATCCCGCACCGCCGCCGCATCGAGCCGGACCTGCGGCAGCATCGCCACCATCTCGGCCGGGGTCCGCAGCGCCGCCAGCGAGATCTCGTCCGGCGTCACGGCATCGGCGACCGAAAAGGGGCCGATCGAGGTCCGTCGCAACGTGGCGCAATGGGCCGGCAGTCCGACGCGGCTGCCCAGGTCCCTCGCCAGCGCCCGGATGTAGGTCCCGCGGCCCACCGTCGCGTGCATCATCAGTGTCGGCGGCGTCCACTCCCCGAGCTGCAGGCGATGCACCATGACATCCACCGGTGCGAGGTCGACCGTTTCCCCAGCGCGCGCCAGCACGTACGCGCGGGTCCCACCCACATGTTTCGCCGAATAGGCCGGCGGCCGTTGCGACTGCACCCCTTCGAGTGACGCCGCCGCCTGCTCCAGCGCCTCGCGCGTCGGCCAGGCGTCGGGCTCGACCGTCATGGTCGGCGTGCCGGCGGAGTCGTCGGTGTCGGTGGCGATCCCGAAACGGACGGTGGCCTCGTACCCCTTCTCACCGGCTTCGACGAAGCGCGCGAGTCGGGTGGCCCGTCCGATCAGCACCACGAGCAGCCCGGTGGCGAAGGGATCGAGCGTGCCGGCGTGGCCGACACTGCGCGTTCCCAACTGTCGCCGTACCGCCGCCACGACATCGTGCGAGGTCCAGCCCACCGGCTTGTCAATGAGCATCCCCCCGATCAGGAGGCCTCCTCCTCGCGCTTCAGGCCCGCCAGGAGGCGATCGATCTCCAGCGCGTGCTCGAACCCGCGATCCAGCACGAAGTGCAACTCGGGGGTGATGCGAGTGGTCAGCGCCTTCGCGACAAAGCCGCGCAGGAACCCCGCCGCCCGCTGCAACCCTTCCACGGCGGCTTCACGCTCCGCCGGTTCGCCGTGCGGCACCACCCGGACCGTCGCGTGCGACAGGTCGCGAGTGACTTCCACCGCACTGACGGTCACCATCCCCACGCGGGGATCGCGCACCTCGCCGCGCAACAGCGCCTCGGCGAGCACCGCCCGGATCGTCTCACCCACCTGCTCCGGGCGGCGCGAATTCCCCTTTCCTGCCATGGCTTAGTCCTGTGCAGCCGAGGCCGCGAGCGTGCGCTTGACCTCTTCGGTCCGGAACGCCTCGATCACGTCGCCGACCTTCACGTCGTTGAAGTTCTCGATGCCGATACCGCACTCGAGGCCTTCGCGGACTTCCTTGGCGTCGTCCTTGAACCGCTTGAGCGAGCCGAGGTTGCCGGTGTAGACCACCGAGCCGTCGCGGAGGAGCCGCACCCGCGCCGTGCGCGGAATGATGCCGCTCCGGACCATGCAGCCGGCGATGGTGCCGACGCGCGTGACCTTGAACACCTCGCGCACTTCGGCTTCGCCGAGGATGGTTTCCTTCTCTTCCGGCTTGAGCAGGCCTTCGAGCGCGTTCTTCACGTCCTCGACGGCCTCGTAGATGATCCGGTACGTCCGGATGTCCACGCCCTCGCGTTCCGCCGCCGAGCGCGCATTGGCGTCGGGACGGACGTGGAAGCCGAGGATGATCGCGCCCGAGGCCTTCGCGAGCAGCACGTCGGACTCGGAGATCTGGCCGACGCCGCGGTGGACGATGTCCACGCGCACTTCGTTGGTGCCGAGCTGGGCGAGCGAGTCGGCGAGTGCTTCCGCCGGGCCGCCCTGGTCGGCCTTGATGATGATCCGCAGCTGCGAGACGGCGCCTTCCTTCAGCGCGCGCGAGATATCCTCGAGCGTGCCACCGCGCGCCGAGCGCCGGTTCTGCGCCTCGCGTTCGAGCCGCTGCCGCTTCTGCGCGATGTCACGCGCCTCGACGGCGTCGGTCATGGCGATGAAGGTGTCACCGGCGGCCGGCACGCCCTCGAAGCCGAGGACCTGCACCGGGATCGACGGCCCGGCCGACTTCACGGCCTTGCCACGCTCGTCGTACAGCGCGCGGACACGACCCGAGTACTTGCCGCAGATGAAGTTCTCGCCGACGCGGAGGGTGCCCTTCTGGACCAGGATGGTCGCGAGGGGTCCCTTGCCGGCGTCGAGCGTCGCTTCGATGACGGTGCCGTGGGCCTTGGCATCGGCATTGGCCTTGAGCTCGAGGATTTCGGCCTGGAGGAGCAGCTGCTCCAGCAGTTCCGGAATCCCGGTGCCCTTCTTGGCCGAGATCATCGAGTGCAGGGTGGTGCCACCGAACTCTTCGAGCACCACGCTGTGCTGCAAGAGGTCCTGCTTGACCTTGCCGGGGTTCGCCGTCGGGAGGTCGATCTTGTTGATCGCGACGACGATCGGCACGCCGGCGTTCTTGGCGTGCGAGATCGCTTCGATCGTCTGCGGCATCACCTGGTCATCGGCCGCCACGACGAGCACGACGATGTCCGTCACCTGCGCGCCACGGGCACGCATCGCGGTGAAGGCCTGGTGGCCCGGGGTGTCGAGGAAGGTGATCGACTTGCCACCCATTTCGATGTGGTAGGCGCCGATGTGCTGCGTGATGCCACCGGCCTCGCCGGCGACCACGTTGGCCTTCCGGATGTAGTCGAGCAACGACGTCTTGCCGTGGTCGACGTGACCCATGATGGTGACGACCGGCGGCCGGGGCGTGAGGGTGCCCTCTTCCTCCACCTCTTCCTCGACGACCTCGGCGTGATACTCCTCTTCGCGCACGGCCTGGAAGCCGAACTCGGAGGCGATCAGTTCGATCTGGTCGAAGTCGAGCCGCTGGTTCACCGTGACCATCAGGCCGAGTTCCTTGAACGCGAACGCGACGATCTGATTGGCCGGCACCTTCATCGCCTCGGCGAGCTCGCTCACCGAGATGAATTCGTTGACGCGAATGATCGTCTTCTCGCGCTCCTTCTCCTCGGCGGCGCGCGACGCGATGATGTCGCGGTACGACGGCTCGTCGGAGCGGATCTTCCGGCGCGGCGCGGGGCCCTTCATCCCGTGCAGCGTCTTCAGGATGTTGGCTTGCACCTGATCCTGATCGACGAAGCTCTTCTTCCCCTTCTTGCCCGGCCCCTTCTTGCGGCCACCACCCGGCTGCGCGTCAGGCCCGAAGGTGCGCGGCGCGGTCGAACCGGCGTTGCCCACCTGCGTCGGGATCGCGCCACTGCCACCACCGCCCCCAGAGCCGCCACGGCCCTGCGACGGATTGCTGGACGAAAAGACCGGGCGCGGACGGCCACCAGGACCGCTCTGCCCGCCGGAGGAGTGACTGGTGCCGGGCGCCGGGCGCTGCACGCGCGGCGGAATGAACGGCTTGGCCGGACCACCCGCCGAGGTGCCGCTGGCGGCAGGCGGTGGGGTGGTCGGACGTGAAGGCTGCGGGCGCGGCGGCATCGGCGGCAGCGGCGGGCGCACGGGGGCGGCCACCGGTTCAGTCGCTGGTGCGGCATCGGCGGCCACAGGCGATGCCCCCGATTCGGCCGACTCGGCCGCGGGCGGCTCGACGACGGTCGGTTCCGGCTCCGGCGGAGCGGGCGGCAGGTCCTTGAAGAGCAGCTTGGCGCGCTCCTCGAGCGAGAGCACCGGCTTGGCCTCGGCGACCGGGACCTCGAGGACGAGCGGCTCGAGATCGAGCAGGCCACCGCGGGCGGCGACTTCCTCGGCCTCTTCGGCGGCCTTGGCCTCGGCCTCGGCGACTTCGGCGGCGGTGCGGCGACGGCGAACCGGCTTGGCATCCGCCGGCGCGGGGGCAGGCGCGGCCTCGGCCACCTTGCGACGCCCCTTCTTCGGGGCCGGCGCTTCGGCTGCCTTCCGCTTTTCCCGCTCCCAACGCACCCGCGCCGCCGCCACCTGGTCCGGCTCCAACGCCGACAAGTGACTGCGCACGAAGATGTTCATCTCGCGCAGCATCCCCATCACCTGCTCAACGGGAACGCCAAACTCCGCGGCGAGGTCGTGCACTCTGCTCTTGACCACTCCCTACCCTCCGTCAGGTCCTGTCACGGGTCGCGATTCACGGCGAGGATTCCCGCCGCCAGCGCCCGATCCTGCACTCCCACCACCATCGTTGCGGGGCGTCCCAGCCGTGCCCCGAGCGAGTCGGCATCGGGCCCCACCAGTACCGGGACGCTGATGCCTTTGGCCAACCGCACCACCTTGTCCTGCACCCGCTGCGTGGCGTCCGATGCCACCACCACCAGCAGGCACTCGCGCCGCTGCAACAGGGCGCGTGTCCCATCCACGCCAATGCTCACGCCGCCACCGCGAACTCCCAGGCCGATCAGGCCGAGGAGACGCGCCGCCGCGTCAGGCGGGAGGGGCGTCACCCTCGGGCTCGTCCTCGGTGAGATCGGTCACGAAGCGGAGCAGTTCTTCCGCCGTGCCACCGGTCATCCCGGGGATCTTCGCGATGTCCTCGGCCTCGAGGTCGATCACGTCGTTCAGCGTGGTGTAGCCGGCCTGATCGAGAATCGCGACCAGTTCGGGCGAGAGACCCTCGAGCTGCGCCAGCGGCACGCGCGTCTCCGCTTCCTCGTCGGTCGAGGCCAGGCCGAACAACGGTCCTTCGCCACCGCGCTCCAACCACTCGCGGCTCGAATAGAGGTCGATCTTCCAGCCGGTCAGTTCCGAGGCGAGCCGCACGTTCTGCCCGTTGCGACCGATCGCCAGCGAGAGCTGGTCCTCGTCGACCACGGCCTGGATGGTCTTGGTGGCCGGATCGGAGAACACCTTCGCGACGCGGGCCGGCGCGAGCGCCAACCGGGCGAAGCGTTCCGGATCGGGCGACCAGGGGACGATGTCGATGCGCTCGCCGCCGAGCTCGTTGACCACGGCCTGCACGCGCGACCCCTTGAGGCCGACGCAGGCACCCACCGGATCGATGGCGTCGTCACGCGAGATGACGGCGACCTTGGTGCGGCTGCCGACTTCGCGGGCGATGCCGCGGATTTCCACGATCTGCTGCTGGATTTCCGGGACTTCGAGCTTGAACAGCGCCTTCACGAAGAGCGGGTCGCCACGCGAGAGAATCAGCCGCGGCCCCTTCGGGGTCTCCTCGAGGCGCTTGAGCACCGCGCGGATGGTGTCGCCCTGGCTGAACTGTTCGCGATGGTTCTGCTCGCGATACGGCACGATCGCTTCGGCTTCGCGGAAGCGGTTCAGCATGATCACGAACTTGCCGCGCTCGACCTGCTGGATCTCGCCCGAGAGCAACTCGCCGACCTTGTTGGCGAATTCGTCGCGGATGCGATTGCGCTCGCCCTCGCGGACGCGCTGGATGATCCGCTGCTTGGCGGCCTGCACGGCGAGGCGACCGAAGGCCTCGAAGGGCACTTCTTCTTCGAGGACGTCGCCGACCTGGAAGTCGGGATCCTCGAACTGCGCCTCTTCGAGCGAGACCTGCGCGCTCGCGTCTTCGACCACGTCGGACACCTGGCGGAGCCGGATGACGGAGAGGGTCCCTTGCAGTTCGTCCACGTTCAGCTCGAAGCGAACGTTGGGACCGTACTTCTTCATCAGGGCCGCATGAATGCCATCACGCAACAGATCGAGCAGTTCCGAGCGATCGAGCTGCTTGCTGCTGGACAGTTCACGAAAGGCCGACAGCATCTCGGCGGACGTCGCCATCAGGGTTCTCCTGCTTCCCGGTTGCCTTGCCTGGACCAATCGTGCACGAGGGTCGCATCGCGAATCGCCTCGAGCGCGAGGGTGGCGGTCTCGCCCCCCATGTCCAGCGTCACGTGTAGTGCATCGGGTACCGCCACGATCCGCGCCGTGCGGACGCCGGATACCCCCATCGCCTTGAGGCGCACCTCGCGCCCCACGTACCGCTGCCAATGCTCGGGGAAACGGACCGGCCGTTCGATCCCCGGCGATGACACTTCCAATTCCCACTGCGGACCGACCGCGCCGGCGGCCTCGAGCGCCGCTTCCAGCGTCCGCGAGACGAGCTGACAGTCGCTGCTGGTGACGCCGTGGCCCGGGCGTCCACCACCGGGGACGTCCATGCGAATCCGGACGACTCGCCGAGACGTCGATCCGCCCACTCGCACATCCACCAACTCGAAGCCGAGTCCGGCGATCGTCTCGCGCAGCACGTCGGTCGTGAGGAGGGGTGGCGTCACCGTCGCATCCGAAGGTGGGGGTAAAGAAAAATGTCGGGGGATACCCGACACATCGCCAACTGCACGAAAGTCCCCCCAGCACCCAAAACTACCCCCTCAGGCGGGGCCCCGGCAAGGGGACGGGAGGCCCAGATAGGCCACCATCCGGCCGTCCGTGCCGCCGCTCCCCCGGTGGGAAAAGAAGGCATCCCGCTGGGCCGAGGAGCAGTGTCCGCTGGCCGTGGCCTCGCCTACCCCGAGGGCTGCGGCCTGCTCGAGGAGGACCGCCCGGAGGTCGAGGTGCCAGGGCCCCGGCCCCTCGGCCACCAGCCCCACCCCAGTCACCACCTCGGCCCCGACCTCGTAACAGGGTCCGGAGATCGCCACCCCGGCGTGCATGACCACCTCGGAGGGCGCCACCCCGGCCTCCCGACGGAGCATTTCGAGCCCGTTCGCCAGAATGCCCGCTGCGGTGCCCCGCCAGCCGGCGTGCAGGAGGGCGACGGCCCGGCGCTCGGGAGCGACCAGGTAGACCGGGACGCAGTCGGCCACCGTGACCAGCAGGGCCAGGCCCGGGGCGGTGGTGGCGTGTCCGTCCGCGCCTTCCTGGATGGTCCACCCGTCGGTGGCCGCCGCATGCCAGAGGACGCGGTTGCCGTGGACCTGATGGGCCATCACCATGGACGGGGTGTCGGTCAGGGAGGCGCGAAAGGCTCGCCAACGCCCCATGACCTCGCCGACCGGCTGGTCGGTCCAGAGGCCGAGGTCGAACGGATGGGTTGGGTCATCGCCGCGGCCGGTGATCCCGGCCACGACATCGAAGCGCTCACGCCACCCCGGGACCTCCCATCGTGGGACGTCGCCGGGGAGGCGGCGTTCGTCAGCCCTCGACACGCTCGAGGTCGGCCCCGAGGGCAATCAGGCGCTTGTCGATGTTCTCGTAGCCGCGTTCGACCTGCCCGATGTTGTGGATGTAGCTCTCGCCATCGGCGGCGAGCGCGGCCAGCACCATCGCCATCCCGGCGCGGATATCGGGCGACTCGACCTTGCCGCCGCGGAGGGCGGAGGGGCCGCTGATGACGGCGCGGTGCGGATCGCAGAGGACGATGCGCGCGCCCATCCCGATCAGCTTGTCGACGAAGAAGAGCCGCGACTCGAACATCTTCTCGTGCATGAGGATCATCCCTTCGCACTGCGTCGCGGCGACGAGGGCGATCGACATCACGTCGGCCGGGAAGGCCGGCCAGGGGCCGTCTTCGAGCTTGGGCACGTGGCCGCCGAGGTCGGGGCGCACCCGGCGCTCCTGCCCGGAGTCGACGATGAGCTGGTCGCCGACGATGCGCGGACGAATGCCGAGGCGATCGAAGCCGAGCAGCATCGAGCGGAGGTCATCGGGGCGGACCCCATCAATGGTGATCTGCCCGTCGGTGACCGCGGCGAGGCCGATGAACGAGCCGATCTCGATGTGGTCGGGGCCGATGGCGTAGGTGCAGCCACCGAGCGGCTTGCCGCCTTCGACGACGTAGGTGTTGCTGCCGATCCCCTCGATGTGGGCACCCATCGCCACGAGGACCAGGGCGGTATCCTGCACGTGCGGCTCGGAGGCGGCGTTCCGTAGCGTGGTCCGCCCCTTGGCGGCGACGGCCGCCATCAGGGCGTTCTCGGTGCCGGTGACGCTCGGCTCGTCGAGGAAGATGTCGGCCCCGATCAGCTGCTTCGCCTCGATTTCGAAACGATCGCCGACGGTCACCGACGCGCCGAGCCGCTCGAGCGCGAGGAAGTGGGTGTCCACGCGACGGCGTCCGATGACGTCTCCCCCCGGCGGGGGCAGGGTCACCTTGCCGAATCGGGCGAGCAACGGCCCCGCGAGCAGGATCGAGGCGCGAATCCGGGTGCAGAGGACGGGATCGAGCGGCTTGGGCTTGACGCCCCGCGTATCGACGGTGACATCGTTGGGACCGGTCCATTCGACGGAGGCGCCGAGGTCGGCGATCAGTTCGAGGAGGGTCTCGACGTCCCGGATGCGCGGGATGTTCTGGAGATGGACCGGACCGTCCGCCAGCAGCGTGGCGGCGATGACGGGCAGGGCGGCGTTCTTGTTGCCAGCAGGGCGAATCGTCCCGGCCAAGGGACGTCCACCGCGAACCACAAATCGAGGGGCCATGCGGAAAGCTCGTCGGGAAGACGGGAGCACCGCAAGCGGCGCCGGACGAGCGAATTACCTTTGGGGAGAATCTCCCCGGACTGGAGCGCCATCTTATGCCCACGTGGGTCGGACCAACCGTCGCCCTGTCCCTGCTGGTGATCGCTCTCTGCTTCCTGGGGATCGCGCTGGCCGCCCTCTTTGCCCTGCGCGAAGGACTGGAACGCGGGCAATCACTCGCCAAGGAACTGGGCGAACTCCGTCGCGATCTGTCGCCACTCCTCCAGGCCTTCAGTCGGCTGGGGAAGGAAGGCGCCGACGTCCTCGACCTCGCCAAGGAAGAAGTGCGCGAGATCGTCTATACGACGCGCCGCTTCCGGAAGGATGTCGAGAAGGGGATGCAGCGGACCCAGCGCCGACTCGCCGACTTCGAGGCGGTGGTCGAAGTGGTGCAGGAAGAGGTCGAGGAGACGGCGCTCGACCTCACGACCGCGCTCCGCACGGTGCGCACCGGCACCGGGATGATCGGGCAGCTGCGACGGCTGGTCCTGCCGACGCGCCGGGGCCGCCGATGAAGTTCGCCGTGGCGTTCGCGCTGGTCGCGCTCGCCGCCCTGCTCTTCCCCGAGATGCTGCACGCCTGGACCCCGGGGACGCACATCGTCCTCGGCAAGCGGATCCTCGGTTCGCTCGAGCTGCTGCCGAGGGCGATCGCCGACCTGCTGCGCGCCTTCCCGTACGACTACCTCTATGGCAACATCGCGGCCGACACGACGATGGCGAAGAAGTTCGCCCCCGCCGATCGGCACTGCCATGCCTGGCATGTCGGGATGGAAGTGCGCGACCTGGCCGACTCCGATGCGCTCCGCGCCTTCGGCCTTGGTTACATGTCGCACCTCGCCGCCGACGTGGTGGCCCACAACCACTACGTCCCGCGCCAGCTGGTGATCACCAGCAGCACGCGGTCGATGGGGCACACCTACTGGGAGAGCCGGGCGGAGACGGTGCTGGGCGAGGCGGTGCCGAAGGCGGCGCGCGAACTGATCCGGCTCGACCACGGTTCCGCCGACCAGCACCTGGAGCGGATCCTCTCGCCGACGATCTTCTCGGTCGCGACCAACCGGAAGCTCTTCCGCGGCATGGTGCGGGTGGCGAACTCGAAGCCGTGGCAGTTCGGGATGCAGGTCGCCAGCGACCAGAGCCGCTGGGACCTCACCGAAGAGCTGGTGGGCGCCAACCTCGACCAGGCCACCGCCAACATCCGATCGGTGCTGCGCGACGAGGCGTCGGACGTGTTGCGGCTCGACCCGAATGGCGAGGGCGCCCTGCTCCGCAGCAAGGATGTGCGGCGTCAGGCGCTGGTGGGGCGCGGCCGTCGCGACCGCGAATGGCTGTCGGCGCTGGCCGACGCGCAGTTTGGATTGCCGGCGCTCGATGCCGGCAAGGTGGTGGTGGACCCGCCGCGGCTGAAGGACTAACTGCGGCGACTGAGCGCGGCGACTCCGGCGACCACGCGCGCGACTTCCTCGGACGTGGTATAGCAGGCGGCGCCGATCCGTACCATCCCCTCGACTTCCAATCCCAGACGACGCGCCACCGTGGTCGCGTAGAAGTCACCGTTCGACACGAAACAGCCGTGGTCCACCAGTCCGCGCGCGATCTCCTCGGACGACTTCCCGGCCACCGTGAAGGCGATCGTCGCGGTGCGCGGCGTCCCCGGCGGCGGGCCGAGGCGCTTCACGCCGGGGACCTCGCCCAACCCGTCCCACAACTGCTGGAAGAGATCGCGCTCACGGCGGTGCAGCAGGTCGTAGCTCCGCACCAACTGCGACCGGAGATTCCCCTCGCCGCCGCCGAGCGAGGCAATCCACTGCACCGCGGCCGCCGCCCCGACGATCCCTTCGTGGTTCTGCGTCCCGGTCTCGAAGCGCTCCGGTGCCGTGTCGGGCGCCGGCTCGAGCTTCGGCACGTCGATGGTGCTCAGCACCGGGTGCCGGCCCCACAACACGCCGACATGCGGCCCGTAGAACTTGTACGAGCTGCAGGCATAGAAGTCCGCGCCGATCGACTTCGGATCGGGAAGGTGGTGCGGCGAGTAGTGCACGCCATCGACGTAGACGAGCGCGCCGGCGTTCTTGGCGAGCTTGGTCGCGGCGGCGACATCCGAGATGGTGCCGAGGGCGTTCGACGCGGCGCCGATCGCGAGCAACCTGGTGCGCTCGGTGAGCAGCCCCGGCAGCAGGTCGAGCCGCAGTTGCCACGTCTCGACGTCGAGCGGCAACATCTTGAGCACGAGGCCGCGTTCCTTCGCGACGGCCTGCCACGGCGCGAGGTTGGCGTGGTGATCGAGCTCGGTGACGATGATCTCGTCACCCTCGTTCCAGCCACGCGCGAGGGCACGCGCCACGTGGAAGGTGATCGTCGTCATGTTGTTGCCAAAGACGACCTCGTTCTCCGCCCCGCCGAAGAAGGCGGCATAGGTCCGGCGCGCCTCGAGCAGCAACGCGTCCGTCTCCACCGACGTCGGATACGCCCAGTGGGTGTTGGCGTTGTGGTGCAGCAGGTAGTCGCGGATCGCGTCGGCGACCGGCAGCGGCACCTGCGTGCCGCCGGGGCCGTCGAAGTACGCGACCGGATGCCCCGCATGGGTGCGCTCAAGCGCCGGGAACTGTGCGCGGATCTGCTCGACCGTCAGCGCGGCGCTCATTCGGCGAGCTTCGCGGTGAGGATCGGCTGGATCCCCTTCGGGTCGGCCTTCCCTTGGCTGCGCTTCATGACTTGCCCCACGAAGAAGCCGATCAACTTGGCGTCGCCACCCTTGTAGCGCGCCACCTCCCCAGGGTGCGCCGCGATGACCTCGGCAACCCACCCCTCCAACGCGCCGGTGTCGCGAACCTGCACCAGCCCGAGACGGTCGGCGACGGCGCGTGGTGCGTCGTCGTTGCCGGCGAGTTCCGCGAAGATCCGCTTGGCGGCCTGCAGCGAGACGGTGCCGTCGGCCACGAGCAACACCAGCGCGGCGAGCCGCTCCGGCGCGATCGCGAAGTGGCCATGGTCGTTCCACCCCGACATCGCCTCGCCGAGGACCCAGTTCGAGGCAGTCTTGGGGTCGACGCCTGCCGCGACGGTCGCCTCAAAGTACGCTGATACTGCGGGCTCCTGAATGAGCGTGCGCGCATCGTATTCCGACAGCCCCAGCGCCTCCTGATAGCGCGCCTTCCGCGCCGCCGGCAACTCCGGGAGCGCGGCGCGCTGCGCCTCGATCCACGCCGGGGTCAGCACCAGCGGCGGCAGGTCGGGATCGGGGAAGTAGCGATAATCGTGGCTGTCTTCCTTCGTGCGGAGCGGCTTGACCTCGCCCGTGGCCGCATTGAAGGTCAGCGTCACCTGCGTCACCGCCTCGCCCCGTTCCAGCATGGCGATCTGCCGAACGCGCTCCGCCTCGAGCGCGCGTTCGACGTTCGCAAAGGAGTTCATGTTCTTCACTTCGGTCTTGGTGCCGAGCGGATCACCGGGGCGCCGGACCGAGAGGTTGGCGTCGACGCGGAGCGACCCCTTCTCCATCGAGCACTCGGAGACGCCGGCATAGATGAGCAGCTGGCGCACCGTGGTCAGGTAGGCGCGCGCCTCGCCGGGCGAGCGCATGTCCGGGCCGCTGACGATTTCCGCGAGCGGCGTGCCGGCACGGTTGAGGTCGACCGCCGTCTGCCCTGGAATGCGATCGTGCAGCGACTTCCCGGCATCCTCCTCTAGGTGGAGGCGCGTGATCGAGATCTCGATCGGTCCGCGTTCGGGCGATTCGATCATCACCGAGCCGTGCTCGGCCAGCGGCTTGTCGAACTGCGAGATCTGATAGCCCTTCGGCAGGTCGGGGTAGAAGTAGTTCTTCCGCGCGAAGACGCTGCGTTCACGAATGTGGCAGCCCAGCGCCAGCGCGCCGACGGTGCCGAGGCGCACCGCCTCGGCGTTCGGCACGGGGAGCGCGCCCGGCAGGCCGAGGCAGACCGGGCAGACGTTGGTGTTCGGCGCATCGCCGTAGCTCGTGGGGCAGCCGCAGAACATCTTCGAGCGAGTTGCAGGCTGCACGTGGATCTCCAGCCCGATCACGGTTTCCCAGGTCATCACCGTACCTCCGCCACCGCGTCGACGGTCCGTTCCAGGACCTCCGCGACGGCGAGCATCGTGGCCTCGTCGAAATTCCGTGCAATCAACTGGCCGCCGATCGGCAACCCCTGATCGCGGCCGATCGGCACCGACATCGCCGGGACGCCGGCAAGCGAGGCCGGCGCGACGAAGATGTCGGCCAGGTACATCTGCACCGGATCGGCCGTCTTCTCACCCGCCTTGAAGGCCGGCGTCGGCGTGGTCGGGGTGAAGAGGAGGTCGACGCCGTCGGCGAAGACGTTGGCGAAGTCGTCGGCGATCAGCTTCCGCACCGCCTGCGCGCGCACGTAGTACTGATCGGCATATCCGGCCGAGAGGACGAAGGTGCCGACGAGGATGCGGCGGCGCACCTCGGGGCCGAAGCCCTCGCCGCGCGTGGCGCGGTACAGGGCGCGCACGTCGCCACCGGCCCCCACGTGCCGCGGGCCGTAGCGGACGCCGTCGAAGCGCGCGAGGTTGGCCGCTGCTTCGGCGGGGTTGACGATGTAGTAGGTCGGCACTGCGTGCTTCGTGTGCGGAAGCGAGACCTCGCGCACCGTGGCGCCGAGGGCGCGCAGGGCCGCGATGGCTCGGTCGCACGCGGCACGGACGCCGGCATCGAGGTCGGCCGGGAAGTACTCTTTCGGCAAACCGATGACCACGCCGGTCAGGTCCGCGCGCGAGGCGGGCACGGCCATCGGCGGTTCCGCGAGCGTGGTGGCATCGCGCGGGTCGTCACCGGACATCGCCGAGAGGACGCGGGCGGCGTCGCTCACCGTCTTGCCGAACACCGAGATGCAATCGAGCGACGACCCGAAGGCCACCAGCCCGAAGCGGGAGACGCGCCCGTAAGTCGGCTTCACCCCGACGATTCCGCAGAAGGCGGCGGGTTGCCGCACCGATCCGCCGGTCTCGGAGCCGAGCGCCGCCGGCACCACGCCCGCGGCGACCAGCACCGCGGAGCCGCCGCTCGAGCCGCCCGGCACCCGGTCGTGATCGATCGGGTGCAGCACGCGGCCATATGCGGAATTTTCGGTGGACGAGCCCATCGCGAATTCATCGAGATTCGCCTTCGCGCCGACGAGCGCGCCCGCGGCGCGGAGTCGGGTGATGACGGTGGCCTCGTACGGCGAGGTGTATCCTGCGAGGATCTTCGAGGCGCAGGTGGTCGGTTCCTCGGTCGTGACGATGTTGTCCTTGATGGCGATCGCCATTCCCGACAGCGGCCCCGCGGGGACGGCGTCGAGCCGATCGGCCTCACGATCGAGCACATCCTGTGACCAGTGCAACGTCGCGTTGAGGTGCGCGGCCCCGGCGAGGCGACGGCCGGTCTCGGCGGCGAGGGTACGCGCACTCATTCCTCGGCCATCCCGCCGAGCTTCGGCACGACGAAGAAGCCATCGACAAACGCCGGGGCCATCGCCGCCGGGCCACGCACCATCGGGATCGGCGCCACGACGTCGTCGCGGAGCGTCAGCTGGGCCGGACCCACCGCCACCGTGCCGACGCCCTCGGGGAGCGACACCTCGGCAAGCTGGGCCACGAATTCGACGATCGCCTCGAGCTGCGTGGCCAGCAGCGGCAGATCTTCCTCTGCCACGGCCAGTTCGGCCAGTCGTGCCACATGGCGTACTTCCGACGCCCCGATTGTCATGCGCTCTCCCAGTCGCGCTCGAGGCCGGCAAAGGCGACGAGCAGTTGCTTGGTTCCAATTTCCGGATCGTCGAAGGCCACGGACACCTTCAGGTCCTTGCCGCCGCCGCTGAGCCCAAGGATGGCCCCGGCGCCGAAGCGGCGATGGCGTACTCGTTCGCCCTTCACGTAGCGCGGCGCGTCCTGATTGTCGCTCGCGGGCGGGGTATCGACCGGCGCTGGCTCGTCCCACACGGCGCTCTTCGGCGTCGCGACCTTGGCCGGCGTGGAGGTGCTGCGGCCCCACTTGGCGCCACTGCCCTGACTGCCGCCGCTCCGGCCGCCACCCCATCCGCCCGATCCCCAGGACGACTGGCCAA
Source organism: Gemmatimonadota bacterium (assembly GCA_016720805.1). Classification (NCBI taxonomy): domain Bacteria; kingdom Pseudomonadati; phylum Gemmatimonadota; species Gemmatimonadota bacterium. The sequence goes on from JADKJZ010000009.1 coordinate 29,018, forward strand.
GACGGCCCCCGACGGCGAACGAGGTGCTCTTTTCCTCGAGCAGCTCCGGCGGCAGTTCCTTGAGGAAGCGTGAGGCCATCGCGGGCCGCAATTCCCCACCCCGCCGACGGGCACGTGCCCAGGTCATGAGCAGCGCATCGCGCGCCCGGGTGATGCCAACGTAGCAGAGTCGCCGCTCCTCATCGAGACCATCGGGCGACTCGAGGGCGCGCCCCGATGGGAAGAGGCCGTCTTCCATCCCCGCCAGCACGACCACCGGCCATTCCAGCCCCTTGGCGGTGTGGAGCGTCATCAGGGTGACGCCGTCCTCGCGACCCGCGGTGGTGTCCACCGCCGACATGAGCGCGGCCTCGGTCAGGAAGCGCTGCAACGGGGTGCCAGGCTCCTCCTCCTCGCTGATCACCTCGGACCACTCCGCCGCGCCGGCCACCATCGCGCGGACATTCTCCCAGCGATCGGCGCCCTCGAGGCCCTCCGCCATGAGGACCTTCTCATAGTCGAGGACGCGGATCAACTCTTCCATCACCAGGACCGGGGCCGACTCGCCGACGCGGTTGCGCACGTCGTTCACCTGCGCGGCGAAGGTCGTCAGTGCCTGCCGGAGGTTCGGGCGGAGCCCGTTGATCATCTCGGCGCGCTCCGCGGTGGCCAACATTGCCAGGTTCCACTGCCGCGCCTGCTCGGCCAGCATCACCAGCGACGAGTCGCCGATGCCACGCCGCGGCACGCCGACGGCCCGGAGGAAGGCCTCGTCGTCCGAGGGGTTCGCGATGAGCCGCAGGTAGGCGAGCAGGTCCTTCACCTCGCGGCGATCGTAGAACGAGATGGACCCGACAATCCGGTAGGGGACGCCGGCGCGACGCAGCGACTCCTCAAGTGCGCGCGACTGCGCGTTGGTGCGATAGAGGACGGCGCATTCGACGTAGAGCGCGCCGTCCTGCACGCGCTGCTTCAGCTCGCGCGCGATCCACTCCGCCTCGTCGCGTTCGTCGGCGGCGGCCAGCACCACGATCGACTCACCGCCCGGACGGACGGTGCGTAGCGTCTTGCCGAGCCGCGTCCGGTTGCGGGCGATGACGGCGTTGGCCGCATCGAGGATCGGCTTGGTCGAGCGGTAGTTCTCCTCGAGCTTGACCAGGACGGCGTCGCCGAAGTCGGACTGCAGCGACTGCATGTTGCGCACGTCGGCGCCGCGCCAGCCGTAGATGCTCTGGTCGTCGTCGCCCACGGCGAAGACATTCTGGTGCCCGCTGCCCAACAGCTTGATGAGTTCGTACTGCACCTTGTTGGTGTCCTGGAACTCGTCGACCAGCAGGAAGTCGAAGCGCTTCCGCCACCGCTCCAGCACGTCCGGATGCTCACGGAAGAGCGTCAGCGGATGAAGGATCAGGTCGTCGAAGTCCATCGCGTTGGCCAGCTTGAGCGCGCGCTGCAACGCCACGTAGACATCCGCGGCGACCTTGACGGCCGGGTCATGCGGCGCGCTGCGCTCGAGGTCCTGCGCCGTCTGCATGGCGTTCTTGGCGCCGGAGATGATGTTCTGGATCAGCTTCGGCGGGTAGAGCTTCACCGGATGGTTCCGCTCTTCCATCAACCGACGAATCAGGGAGATCTGGTCGTCCTGGTCGTAGATCGAGAAATCGCGCGAGAAGCCGAGCCGGTCACCCTCGCGGCGGAGCAGCCGCGCGGAGAGCGAGTGGAAGGTGCCGATCCAGAGGCCGGCCGGGTCGCGCTCGAGCAGGTCGCCGATGCGGTGCTTCATCTCGCCGGCGGCCTTGTTGGTGAAGGTCACCGCGAAGATGCGCTCCGGCGGCACGCCGTGCGATTCGATCAGCGACGCGATGCGGGCGGTGAGGACGCGCGTCTTCCCCGAGCCCGCGCCGGCCAGCACGAGAATCGGGCCGGTGACGTGCTCCGCGGCGCGACGCTGTGCCGGGTTCAGCCCGCGCAGCAGATCCTTGCCGTCGGTCATGTGATCGGGGCCGCGAGGGGAAAGCGCATCAGGAATGTCGTTCCATGTTCAGTCGGTTCCAGGGCGAGGACGCCGGCGTGGGCATCCTCGATGACGCGGCGCGCCAGGGCCAATCCGATGCCCCAGCCTCCCCGCTTGGTGGTGATGCCGGGCTCGAAAATCGTCCGACGCAGTTCGCGCGGGACGCCCGGGCCGTCGTCAATCACGCGCAGGATCGCGTCGGCGCCATCCACTTCGGCGGCGAGGGTGATCGAACCACCGCGGCCCTGCAGGGCGTCGATGGCATTCTTGACCATCGCCTCGAGCGCCCACTCCAGCAGGACCGCGTCACCGGCCACGACCGGCCCGGCACTCGGCGCCCGCACCGTCAGGGTGATCGCATTGCTGTGCTTCGGCAGGCGCGGCTGAAAATAGCCGGCTACCCGCTCGGAGAGCGCACCGAGTCCGACCGGGTCACGTCGCGCGGGATTGCCGATGCGCTCGAAGCGTTGCGCCACGCGTTGCAGCCGCTCGGCGTCGGCGTCGAGAAACTCGGCGATCTTCGCCGGCGGAAGACCGGCCCCGCGCAACTGCTCGATCCAGCCTTGCAGCGACGTCAGCGGCGTGCCCATCTGGTGTGCCGCCTCACGCGCCATCGCGACCCACAGGCGGTCCCGCTGGGCCGTGGTAGCATTGCGGTAGGCGACGACGGCCACGCCGACCATGACGACCAGCGTCAGCGCCTGCAGCAACCCGAGGGTCAACAGCATCCGCGTTGCGGGCATCGGGCCGAAGTGCAGCGCCCCGAAGCCCGGCGAGACGATCGGCGGATTGAGCGCATCGAGTTCGGCGGCGTAACTCCGCACGCGCGGGTCGTCGAGCGGCGCCTCGAAGGGGAGGTTCGCGGCGAAGAGCACGCGGCCGCTGCTGTCGGTCTGGATCAGTGGCAAGCCGAGATCGCGGACCCGACCGCCAAGGTCGAGCAGCGCGGCGGTCCCGCCATTCGGGTCGGGATCGTTCAGCCCCCGGAAGACCACGGAGTAGAGCTGCGAGGTGGATTGGGCCTCGCCGCGAAAGTGCCGCGCCACGAGGAAGGAAACGCCGAGCGAGAGGCCGGCGAGCACGGCGACGAGCAGCACGGCCACGCCCGGGGCGAGCCGACTGAGCCGCCCCTTACGCGCGCGGGACGAGACGGTCGGTCCCGACATAGGGGACCAGCGCGGCCGGGAGCACCACCGAGCCATCGGCCTGCTGGCCGTTTTCGAGGAGCGCGATGATCGTGCGCGGGAACGCGACGCCCGAGGCGTTCAGCGTATGCACGAACTCCGGCTTTGCGCCGGGCGCGGGGCGGAAGCGAATGTTGGCGCGACGGGCCTGGAAGTCCTCGAAGGTCGACGCACTCGACGCCTCGAGCCAGTTGTCGACGCCAGGCGCCCAGACCTCGAGGTCGAAGGTGCAGGCGGAGGCAAAGCCGGTGTCGCCCGCGGCGAGTGCGAGGACGCGGTACGGGATCTCGAGGCGTTGCAGGACCGCTTCGGCGTGGGCGGTGAGGAGGGCGTGCTCGCGCGCGCTGTCCTCCGGCTTCACCAGGCGCACCAACTCGACCTTGTCGAACTGGTGGACCCGGATCAGGCCGCGCGTGTCCTTGCCGTGCGCCCCCGCCTCGCGACGGAAGCACGGCGTATAGGCGGTCATGGCAATCGGCAGGTCCGCGGCGTCGAGAATTTCGTCGCGGTAGATGTTCGTCACCGGCACTTCGGCGGTCGGGATCAGGAAGAGATCATCCGCCGAAGCGTGGTAGAGATCTTCCTCGAACTTCGGCAACTGCGCGGTGCCGGTCAGCGACGCCCGATTCACCAGGTACGGCGGTTGCACTTCGAGGTAGCCATGCTCGCGCGTGTGGAGGTCGAGCATGAACGACGCGAGCCCACGCACCAGACGAGCGCCCATCCCGGTGAAGAGCGGAAAGCCCGAACCGGTGAGCTTGGTGCCACGCGGCAGGTCGAAGAGCCCGAGCGCGACGCCGAGGTCCCAGTGCGCCTTCGGGGCGAAGTCGAACTGCCGTGGCGTGCCCCACTGACGCACCACCTGGTTGGCCTCGGCCCCACCGCTCGGCACTTCGGCGAGCACCGTATTCGGGATGTTGAGGAGGTGGCCTTCGAGCAGCGCTTCGACGTCGCGCAGATCGGTCTCGAGGATGCGCACCGCCTCGCCGGACGCCTTGAGCGTCGCGAGCAATTCGTCGGCCGGCTCCTTGGCCCGCTTGCGTCGCGCGACTTCTTCGGTCTGGCTGTTGCGCTCGGCCTGGAGCCGCTCGACGCGCGTCACCACTTCGCGGCGCTTGGCATCGAGCGCGATCACGCGATCGAGCTGCTCGAGGGCGTCGCTATCGAGGCGACGCGCGAGGGAGGCCCGCACGCCGTCGGGGTCGTGTCGGAGACGGCGAAGATCGAGCATCAGCTCAGTTCCGCGAGAAGCCGGGCTCGAGGTTGCGGTAGCCACAGTTCACGTTGGCCAGCACCTTGAGATCGACCGTCTTGAGCAGATCGTTGAATGCGAGGACTTGGAGCTTGGCGTATTGGGGGACGCCAAGGTAGCAGGTGACGCGTGAGCGCCCGGCCACGACGTCGCCGACCGCGATCGGAATCGTGTCCGTCGAGAGCCAGCCACTCGTCGGCCCGGACTTCAGGTCATCGAACGCCGTGGTGACCTTCTGCAACCCTGGGTTGCTGCCGCCCCCGGTGCCGAGACCGAGCGCCGCGAGGGGAAGCAGGACCGGGCCCTTGCCGGGGATGATGTCGTAGGCAAAATCGAAGGCCGATGATTGGTCGGTTCGGATCGGGCTGCCCACGGTGATCGAGAAGGCCGCCGGAGTGGTCAGCGCGGCGCCGTTGATGGCTCCGAGCGAGACGGTGTCGACGATGTTCGCGGTGGCCGCATCGCCGAGCTGCGTGTCACTGCAGGCGACGGCGGCGACGAGCGCCAGAAGGAGCAGGGGACGAGGACTCATGGGAGAAGGTTAGACCGCTCGCGGGAGCGCGGCAACCCGCGATCATTGCTTGACTTCCGCGCCTCGGCGGCCCTAGCTTCGCGCCGTCCCTTCCCTTGCCGGAGCGCACCCGTGACGTCGCCCCTTCGATCGGTCCTGCAGGCCCTCGCCGAGCGTCCCGAAGTGGCCGGCGTGGTGGTGGTCAGCGACGAGGGCCTGGTGGTCGATTCGGTCCTCCCTGAAGGGGTGGATCGGGAGGCCGTTGCTGCGTTGGGTGCCACGGCGCTCCGCTCCCTGGTCGGGCTGAGCCACGCCGCCGGCGTCGGGATGCCGACGGAGGTGGTGGTGGACGCCGCCGGCGGGGCCCTCGTCCTGCGGCGCCTCACCGGCAGCACCGCTTCGCTGGTGGTCCTCGCGTCGGACCAGGGGGACCTCGGGACCCTGTTGTACGAATTGCGGCGCCACGGCCCCGCGCTCGCCTCCCTGGCCTGAGGTCGACCATGCAGTGGGCTGTCCTCCTTGCCGGCGGGTCCGGGACCCGATTCTGGCCGCTCTCCTCCCCTGCCCGCCCCAAGCAGCTGCTGCCGCTCGCCGGCGTGCGGTCCACGGCGGAGGAAGCGATTGACCGCCTGACCGGGTTCATCCCGCCCGAGCGGATCCTGGTGGTCACCGGGCGGTCCCTGGCGGCGGCGCTCCAGGCCACGCTTCCGGTCCCGATCGAGAACTACCTGATCGAGCCGCGGGCGGCGTCCACGGCCCCGGCGCTGGTCTGGGCGACGATCGAGGCCGAGCGGCGCGACCCGGGGGCCGAAGTGATCTCGATGCACGCCGACTGGACGATCCGCGACCCCGCCGCCTTCGTGGCGAGCGCCGCGACAGCGCTCGAGACGGCCGCGCGGCACTCCCGCCTGGTCACGGTTGGCGTGGTGCCCTCCCGGCCCGAGACCGGCTTCGGCTACATCGTGCCGGGGGCCCGACTCGACAGTGCGGCGCGGGCGGTCGACCGCTTCCAGGAGAAGCCCGACGCCGCGACAGCCCTCGACCTGATGGCCGACGGCGCCCTCTGGAACAGCGGCCTCTTCGCGTGGCGTGCCGCCGATCTGCGACGCGAAGTGATGTTGCACACCAACGAGATCGCCCCCTGGTTGCCCGCCCTCGACGCCGGTGATGTCGCCGGCTTCTTTGCGGGCGTGCGCGATGTCTCGATCGACGTCGGCGTCTTCGAGCGCTCCGCGGCGGTCGCGGTCGTGTCGGGCGACTTCGCCTGGGATGACATCGGCACCTGGGAGGCGATGGCCCGAGTCCGGCCGCGCGATCGCCAGGGGAACGTCGTCCATGGCCCCGTGACGCTCGTCGATTGCAGCGATTGCATTGTCTGGAACGATGGGCCGCCGATGGTCCTCTCGGGCGTGCGCGAGCTGGTGGTCGTGCACGCCAATCAGCGTACGCTGGTCCTCGACCGCGCACGTGCGCCACAACTCAAGCAAACCCTCGACGCCCTCCCTGCCGAGGTGCGTGACCTGGAGTGACATGACGCTGTATCTGCTCGATCCGATGCAACCCGGCGCCGCGTGGGCGCCCTACGCTGGTGCCCTTCCCCTTGGTGAACTCCGTGCCGGCGCGTGGCGCCTGCACGAACGGTGGCGCCGCGCCCTCGGCGGCCCGGTCGCCGGCCACATTGCGCCGCACGCTGCCGGCCCCCGCCCGACCGGGGCCATTCCGGTCGTCGCCGCAACCGCCGTGAGCGGCCCCGCGTGGGTCGTCGACAGCACGTTTGCGCCGAAGCTGCCGATGCGCGCCGTCGGTGGTGCGAAGCGGCTGCTCAGTGGCGGGCGCGCCGTCGCGTGGCGGCTCGACGCCGGCGAGCCGTGGAGCGGGCCACACAACGATGGCGACGGCATCGTCATCGAGGGAATGGCGCTTCGCGGAGCCTTCGACCTGATCACCGCGCTCGAGCAACTGCTGTTCAACGATCTCCTCGGCAGCCTTGACGGCACGAGCGACCCGATCCCCGACGGCGTCATCGTGTTCGGCAATCCGGGCGCCATCGCGTTGCGCGGCGCGACCCTGGAACCCGGCGTGATCCTGGATGCTCGCAAGGGGGCAATCATCCTCGAGCGTGGTGTCGAGGTCCGTGCCGGGACTCGCATCGAGGGACCGGCGCTCGTCGAGCACGACACCCTCATCGTCGGCGGTCAACTGCGCCATGTCAGCGTCGGCCCACACTGCCGCATCCATGGCGAGATCAGCACCACCGTCTTCCAGGGCTACGCGAACAAGAGCCACGACGGCTTCCTGGGGCACAGCGTGGTTGGTGAGTGGGTGAACCTCGGGGCCGGGACGATCACCTCGAACCTCAAGAACACCTACGGTCCGATCCGGCTCGACATCGGCGCGGAGCGCGTCGAAACCGGGCGCACGAATCTCGGCACCCTCTTCGGCGACCACGCCAAGACGGCGATCGGGACCCTGATGCCCACCGGCGCGGTCGTCGGCGGCGGGGCCAATCTCTTCGGGCCGCCGCGGGCGCCGAAGTGGGTGCCGGCCTTCGCGTGGGGCGGCGACAGCACCGAGCGCTTGACGGTCGACGCGTTCATTGCGACCGCGGGGCGGATCCTGCCCCGCCGTCAGGTCGCCGTCGATGCCGCGATGGAGGCGTCGCTCCGTGGGCTGCATGCGCGTCTCGCCCGCGACTGATCGGGCGGCGCCGTCCGGACCGTGAACGACCGGCCGCCGGTCGCCGAGCTGGTGGTCCTTGGCTCGGGCTCCAAGGGCAACGCCTTCGCGCTCGTCCACGACGGGGCCATCCTGCTGCTCGAGGCGGGCTACTCGCTGCGTGAGCTGGACCGGCGGCTTGCCGACGCCGGTCTCGACGCCTCGGCGCTTGTCGGCGTGGCCATTACGCACGAACATGGCGACCACGCCGCCAGTGCCACCAAGCTGGCGCGTCGCCACGACATCCCGCTGCTCGCCTCCTTCGGCACCTTCCACGCGCTCGCGCGTGGTGGCGACCCGTGCCATTACCTCCCCATCGGATCGCGCGGCGTCGCGACCGTCGGGCCGTTCACCGTGGCCGCGTGCCCCACATCGCACGATGCCGCGGAACCGGTCGCGCTCGCGGTGACGCTGCCTGACGGCACCTCGCTCGGCATGGCCACCGACCTCGGTCGGCCAACGCAGGCGGTGCGGCTCTTTCTCCGGGAGCGGCATTGCCTGGTGCTCGAGTCGAATCACGACGAGGCGTTGCTGCGGACCAGCGGCTATCCCGCCGTGGTGCAGGACCGCATCGCGGGGCCCAGTGGGCATCTCGGCAATCACGACGCTGCGCAGCTGCTCATCGAACTGCACCACGACGAACTGCACACGGTGGTCCTGGCCCACCTGAGCCAGCGCTGCAACAATCCCGAGACGGCGCGCGGAAGCGTCGAACCCCGCCTGCGAGAGGCGGGGTTCGTCGGTGAGCTGTGGCTGGCGGAGCAGGACGGGCCGATGGCGCCGGTCGGCGTGCACGGCCCGGTGCAGCGCACCCTCTTCCGCTAGCGCCTCACCCTTCGGACAGCAGCTGGGCGCGCAACGCGGCCAGCGCCTCGGGTGACTCCGTCGATGCCGGGAACTTCAGCGGCATGGCTTCGAGCGTGCGAATCAGCACCTCGGAGATCAGCAGCCGTGCATTCTTCTTGCCATCCGCGGGGATTGCATACCAGGGCGCGTCGTCGGTGGAGGTCGCCGCGAGCGTCTCGCCGTACGCCTTCTGGTAGGCATCCCAGTATCCGCGCTCGCGCACGTCCCCCGCCGAGAACTTCCACTGCTTCTCAGGGTCGTCGATGCGCTCGAGGAAGCGCGAGCGCTGTTCCTCCTTCGAGAGGTGCAGGAAGAATTTCACGATCCGGGTGCCGTTCCGCGCGAGATGCTGCTCGAAGTGGCGGATCGAGCGGAACCGCTCCTCCCAGATGTCGTCGGACGAGCGGATCTTTTCGGGGAGCGGCTGACGATCGAGGATGTCGCGATGGACGCGCACCACCAGCGTCTCCTCATAGTACGACCGATTGAAGAGGCCGATCCGTCCGCGCTCGGGGAGGCAGCGCACGGCGCGCCAGAGGAAGTCGTGGTCGAGTTCCTCGACCGACGGCGCCTTGAACGAGAAGACCTGGCACCCCTGCGGATTGACGCCGCTCATCACGTGCTTGATGGCACCGTCCTTCCCGGCGGCATCCATCGCCTGGAAGATCACCAGCAGCGCGTGGCGATCGTCGGCGTAGAGGAGGTTCTGCAGGTGCCGGAGCCGCTTGGTGCGCTCCTCCAGGAGGTCCTGATAGTCGTCCTTGTCCTTGTAGACGTCGGGGACCTTCGTCGGCAGGGTTGCGAGGTCGACGGCATGATCGGGACGGACGCGAAAGGCATCGACGTCGAAGAGGCGGTCACGCTTCGGCATGCAGCACCATGCTCACGGCGTTGACCGGCGCGAGGGCCTGCTCGATCACCAATCGAATGCCGTAGCGTGTTCCGCGCGGCAACGCGACGATCCGCTTGTGCCCGATGGTGGTCCCCCGCGCGATCGGGCTCCAGCTCCCATCGCCCGCCAACCCCTCGATCCGCCACGCGGCGACGTGCTGACCGTGCTGGATCGGTTCCTGGAGGGTGGCCCAGCCGACGCTGCGAGGTGTCGGCAGCATGTACTCGAGACGGCCGGTCGTGCCGCTCGCCTCGCCGCTGCGCCTCTCGCTGGCCACCGCGAGCGACGCCCCGAAGCGCGCATCAAGCGCCCGCCGCATCCCTGCGAGCCGCGCAACGTCCGTCTCGTGGAGCAACCCATCCCGCGTCGGGGGGACGTTGAGCAGCAGCTTGGAATTGCGGCCGACGGAACTGACGTAGATGTCGACGAGGTTGTCGACACTCCGCACCTTGGCATCATCGGCGGGATGGTAGAACCACCCCGGGCGGATCGAGGTGTCGGTCTCGCCAGGGCGCCAGACGCTGCCGTTGGGGTCGCCCTGCTGGAGCATCCGTGTCACGCCTTCGCCACTGACACCCGGCGCGGAGACGACACGCGGGTCCACCATCGACCAGTTGGTCTCCCCCGCCGTGCCCGCCTCGTTGCCGATCCAGCGGATGTCCGGGCCAGCGTCCGAGAAGATCACCGCCTGCGGTTGGAGCCGCTTCACCTCGGCCCAGTACCGCGGCCAATCGTAGATCTGCTTCTTGCCATTCGGTCCCTCGCCGTTGGCGCCGTCGAACCAGACTTCATCCACCCGACCGTAGCGCGTCAGCAGTTCGCGCAGCTGGGTGAGGTAGAAGTCGTGATAGCCGTCCGAGCCGTACACGGCGGCATTGCGGTCCCACGGCGAGAGGTAGAGGCCGAGGCGCAGTCCGTCGGCGCGGCAGGCGTCGGCCACTTCGCGCACGACATCGCCCGTGCCGCCGCGGAACGGCGACGACTTGACCGAGTGCGCGGTCGTGGCGGTCGGCCAGAGGCAGAAGCCGTCGTGATGCTTGGCCGTGAGGATCACCATCTTGAAGCCGGCAGCCTTCGCGGCCCGCGTCCACTGCCTTGCATCGAGGGCGGTCGGATTGAAGATCGTCGGCGATTCGGTTCCCTCTCCCCACTCCCGATCGGTAAAGGTGTTCACGCCGAAGTGCGCAAAGAGTGCCAGCTCATCGCGATGCCACTGCAGCTGATCGGCGCTCGGCACCGGGCGAGTGGTGCGCGCCGGCCAACGGAGATGCCGTGCGGCGAGCGCCGAGGCACCCACGGCAAGGAAGTCGCGACGAGGGAGGAGGAACGAAGAGGACATCGGCGATCCGCGAGAGAGGGAGATCGTTGAAGGTAGCGCCAGCCGCGAGGTGGCGGGAAGGCGGGGACCGCACCACCTTTGGGGACTGCCCCACCACTTCCCGCGGAGTCGTTCATGATGGCTCGTCTCACGCCTCGCCTTGCGGCGGTGCTGCTCCTCGTTCCCGCCCTGCTCCCGGCCCAGTCCGCGGGCCGCGCCTTCACCCCGGCGGACTGGTACCGCGTCACCCAGGTGAGTGCCCCGGCTCGTTCGCCGGATGGCAAGTCGGTGGCCTTCACGGTCACCACCGTCAACGAGGCGGGCAACAAGCGCCACAGCGAAGTCTGGCTGCAGTCGGTCGCGGGCGGCCCGTCTCGCCGACTCACCTCGTCCGGGTACGAGAGCAGCGGCCCGCGATGGTCGGACGACGGCAAGACGCTGTACTTCACCTCGACGCGGCCTGGTGGCCGTGGCACGAACTGGGCGCTGCGCGTCGATGAGGTGGGTGAGGCCTTTCAGCCGACCGCGACGCCGCCCGCAGCGGCCCCTGCCGGGAGTCAGCCGACGGACAAGCGATTCCGCATCACCTCGGGCGACAGTGCGAGCGGTGGCGCAGGTGGCGGGCGGGGTGGCGGTGGACGTGGTGGCGGCGGCTTCCCGGGCGGCGCACCAGGCACCGCGCCAGCCACTGGCCCGTATGCGGCGATGCCACCGTTGGCGCGCCCCTCGGCCTCGGCCATTACCGCCCCGGTCGATCCGGCGCGCTTCGACGGCATGCATTTCACCGACAGTCGCTACAAGGCGAACGGCAACGGCTTCGTGGCCAGCACGGGCCGCGCCGGCGCGGGGGGTCCCGGTGGAGCAGCAGCCGACACTGGTGCAGCGGCACGTGCGCGCCCGGCGGCGCAGCTCTTCCTGCAGCGGGCAGGCGGCGAGCGGATCACGCTGACGAGCGCGGCGTACTCACACCGCAATCCGGTGGTCTCGCCGAACGGCGAGTGGATCGTCTTCTCGGCCGATGCCAAGCTGCGGGCCGACTCGATGGTGACGCGCGAGCGCGACTCGTTGGCGAAGCTGCCATTCTCGCGGAAGCGTGACGAGGCAGACCGCGATGGCACCGACCTCTTCATGCTCCCGGTGGCCGCCTGTGAGGCGCACACCGCGGCGTGTGTCCCGACGAGGATCGAGTACTTCGGCGAGGAGACTGGGGCCGTCTGGTCCCCGGACTCGAAGCAGCTTGCCTTCACCGGGCGCCGCGGCCGCTATCAGAGCCAGCGACTGTTTGTGTTGGCGGCTGGCACCACCAAGCCGGTCGACGTCCTCGGCGGCTGGCGGTACGAACCCGGCAACTTCACCTGGTGGGGCGACGGCACGATCCGGATGGCGACGGACGTCGGTGGCAGCAGCGGCCTCTATGCGGTGAATCCGGCCACCGAAGGAGATCCGCACCATCGTTGGTGGGCGTCGACGCGTGTCGAACATCCAGTACGACTCCGCCCGCACCACCCTGACGTACATCAGCACCGATCACACGCACCCGACGGAGCTCTACACCTCGGACATCGAGGGCCGGAACGAGCGCAAGCTCACGACCTTCAACGACGCCCTCAACACGGAGGTGGCCTGGTCCGACGCGGAGTTCTTCACGTACCGGTCGGTCGACAACCTCGAGATCGAGGCGTGGCTGATGAAGCCGTACGGCTACCAGCCCGGCAAGAAGTATCCGGTGGTGATGTACATCCACGGCGGCCCGCACTCGGCGTACGGCGACGGCTGGTTCGACGAGTTCCAGAACCTGGCCGGGGCGGGGATGTTCGTGCTCTTCACCAATCCGCGCGGCTCGTCGGGCCAACACCGCCTTCACCAACGCCTCACGCGGTGACTGGGGTGGCAAGGACTACCTGGACCTGATGAAGGCGGTGGATATCGTCTCGATCCGCCCCGATGTCGACTCGACGCGGATGGGCGTCAGTGGCGGGTCCTACGGCGGCTTCATGACGGCGTGGATCACCACCAAGACCACCCGCTTCAAGGCCGCCGAGGCCGATCGGATGATCAGCGACTGGAACGCGTGGTGGGGCACCACCGACGTGCAGTCGCTGACCAACGACGAGTTCTTCGGCAAGCCGTGGGAGAATCAGGTGATGTACGACACGCTGTCACCGATTCGCTTCGTCAAGCGGGTGAAGACGCCGACGCTGATCGTGCAGTCGGAAGAGGATCACCGGACGCCGATGGCGACGGCCGACATGTGGTACATGGCGCTGAAGACGCTCAACGTGCCGGCCGAGTTTGTCCGCTATCCGCGTTCCAACCACGACCTCTCGCGCACTGGCGAGCCGTGGCTGCTGGTCGACCGCCTCGGGCGGATCCGGCAGTGGTTCGGCCACTGGCTGGCCGAGGGTGGTCCGCCGGCGGCGGCGCCCAAGGCGGCCGCACCCTGATGCGCGACGGGGCGCCACGCATCGTGCGTGGCGCCCCGTTGGGCATGCGGCCTCGAGCGTCTCAGCTACCGGCGTCCGGGTCGCCCGGGACCTTCACCCCGATGGCTCGCGGCGTAGCCGGACCGACCTTCTTGAGGGTGACTGCCTTGGTCAGGTCGCCTCCCGAGAGGGTGATCGCGGTGGCGGACTGCTTGAGCTTGTAGATCTCCCACTCCCCACCCAGCGCAATCCAGATCTTGCCGTCCTTCACCCGCCAGCGGACCGTCTCCTTCCCCCAACTCGCGCTGGAATCGGCACGGATGATCACTTCGCGGGGGCCGTTCTTCACATCCGTTCCGGCGTCCACGCGCCAGGTCCCGGTGATGTCCGGGGCGGCCTTCTGGGCTGCCAGGGAAGCGGGGACCAGCGTGAGGGCGGCAATCGTGGCGAAACGGATCAGCACGGTCAGACTCCTGAATGGCGAGTGGTTCGGCGACACTGAATGATACTCTGGGGCCCCGGGTGGCACCGGAATGCACCGGCCGCGCTAGCTTTCAGACGGTTTTCGATTCTCCCCTCACACACCGACACCACCATGCCACTCCCCGTCCTGTCCCGGCGCTGGCTCCTTGCCGTCGTCCTGCTGCTCCCGACCGGCCCCCTTCCGGCACAGGGTCTCGCCGCCGCCCGGAAGTCGATGACCCCGGCCGATTATGGTCGGTTCGAGACCTTCGGTGGCGATGCCCTCGCCCCGGATGGGGTGTGGTACGCCTACCGCTTGACGAAGTCCGACGCCGACGGTGAGCTCCACTTTCGCCGAACCGACCGCGACGATGCGGACCGCATCGTGCCGCTCGGGGATCTCGCCGACCTTCAGTCGCGACAGCAAGTACCTGGCGTGGACCGTCGAGACTTCGATCAAGGAACGTGAGAAGCTCACCCGGGAGAAGAAGCCGATCCGGAGCGGGCTGACGGTGGCGACGTTGGCGTCTGGCGCACAGCGGTCGTACGAGGCGGTCCGGCTCTCCACCTTCTCCCCGAACGCCCGGTTCATCGCGATGCTCGGCTACGCACCGACGGAGATCAAGGGAAAAGGCGCCACGCTTCGGGTCGTCGAACTCGCCACCGGGACGGAGATGTCGTTCCAGGACGTTGGCGAGTATCGCTGGAGCGACGAAGGGAGCTTGCTCGCGATGACCATCACCACCGGAACGCCGACCGCAAACGGCGTGCAGCTGTACGATCCGGCCACCGGCCGCGTTCGCGCGCTGGAGAGCTCCGCGTCGAGCTATCGAGTGCTCACTTTCCGCAAGGGATCCTCGGACCTGGTCTTCTTCCGATCCGTGGCGCCGGCGGGAACTGAGACGCCCGGCGAGTCGGTGATCGTGTGGCGCGCGCTCGCCGGCACGCCGACGCGATTCGTGCTCGACAGCAACAACGCGGCGCTCGGCAGCGCCTTCGACGTCGTCGACCAGACGGCGCCACGGTGGTCGCTGGACGGTCAGCGCGTCGTCGTCAGCACTCGGCCGCGCCCGGCGAAAGCCGACTCGACGACCAAGAGCGGCAGTTCAACGGACTCGGCGTCGACGGTCCAGATCTGGCACACCTCGGACGTGCAACTCTTTCCTGCGCAACAGAACCGCCTGGCGGCTGACGCCAGGCGTGGGCTGCCCGCCGTGTGGCAGCTGTCGACGGGGACCCTCACCCGGGTGGGCCTCGATCCGGTGGACACGCCGACGCTCTTGGAAGGGTGGCGACACGCGGTCGAGAAGCCGACGGCCAAATACGCGTGGGGAACGATGTTCGGTCGGCGCTACGTCGACGTGGTCCTCACCGACCTCGCCACGGGGCAGCGGACCACCGCCCTGGAAAAGGTGCGCTACAGCTACGAGAGCGGCGAGGGTCGCTACCTGCTCTGGTATGACGGCAAGGACTACTGGACCTACGAGATTGCGTCGGGCAAGCGCACCAATATCACCGCCGGACTCGCCACCTCGTTCGTGAACAGTGGCTCGGACTCGCCCACCGACGTGACCCCGCCGTACGGGGTGGGCGGCTGGCTCACGGGGGATCGCGCGGTCCTGTTGTACGACCAGTACGACGTCTGGCGTGTCGCACCCGACGGCAGCAGTCGCGTTCGGCTCACCAACGGCCGCGACGACCGGATCATCCACCGCGTGCAGCGACTCGAGTTCGATGCCCCGACCCTCGATGCGACCAAGCCGCTCTACGTCACGCTGCTCGGCGAACGCGACAAGCGCATGGGATGGGCGCGTCTCACCCCCGGCGGCGAGGTGCGGCGACTGATCTATCTCGACAAGAGCCTCCGCCAATTCCGGAAGGCCGACAGCAGCGCCACCTTCATCTATCGCGCGGAAGATCGCGCGGATTCGCCCGACGTCTTCGTGACCGGGGCGGAGTTCACGGCGCCGCGCCAGATCACCCGCACGAACAGCTTCCTGGGCGAATATGCCTGGACCCGCGAGGAGCTGCTCTCGTTCACCAGCGAGGGCGGCCGCCCGCTGCAGGGAATCCTGCTCTACCCCGCCAACTATGACGCATCGAAGAAGTATCCGATGATCGTCTACACCTACGAGCGGCTCTCCGACGAGCTGCACAGCTGGGTCGCGCCGAGTGAGCGCTCGTACTACAACCAGACGGCATGGACGCTCGAGGGCTACTTCGTTCTGATGCCGGACATTGTCTTCACCGCGCGCGAGCCGGGCATCAGCACGATCCAGTCCGTGCGCGCTGCCGTGAAGGTGGTGACCGATCGGGGCCTCGTCGATCCGAAGCGTGTCGGTCAGGTTGGCCATTCGTGGGGCGGCTACGAGGCGGCGTATCTCGGGACGCACGGCGGCGACTTCCTGGCCACGACGATTGCGGGAGCGAGCATCACCGACCTGGTGTCATTCATGGGCCAGATGCACTGGGCCAGCGGGACGGCGGAGTCGGACCACTCGGAGACCGGGCAGGCGCGAATGGAAGTGCCGTATTGGGAGGATCGCGCCGCCCACCAGCGGAACTCGGCACTGGAGCGGGTCGACCAGATGACCATTCCCATGCTGATGGCGCATGGCAACAAGGACGGGACGGTGGAGTTCTTCCAGGCGACGGAGTTCTTCAACTTTGCCCGCCGGGCCGGGAAGCAGGTGGTGTTGCTGGTGTACGACGGCGAGGACCACGGCTTCTCGAAGAAGGCCAACCAGATTGACTACCAACGCCGCATCCTCGAGTGGTTCGGCCACTGGCTGAAGGGGGACCCCGCCCCGGCCTGGATCACCGCAGGCATCAAGGCGGTCGACACCCCCGCCGAGATCAAGCGGGTCGCGGAGAAGCGTGGCACTCCATAGGCGCGGCGGGGTACCGGTGCAGGCGGCGGCTTAACACGCGGGGGGAGAATCCGTCTCCCCCCATTGCCTAATCGGTCTCCCACACTACAATACCGACCACCTATGGACATCTTCGTTTCTCGCCAGCCGCTTTTCGACCGGCAGCGCCACGTCGTAGCCTACGACCTGCACTACCGCACGGGCCGTCTTCAGGCGGTTGGCGGGAATCCCGACGACATTGCTCGGAAAATGGTGAACAACACCATGCTCGGCTTCGGGCTCGACACCCTCATCGGGGGACTCCGGGATCTTCCCAGGGTCGCGGCAGTTCCTGGTGGAGGACCAGTACCAGGTCCTCCCCCCCAAGCAGACGATTGTCATGCTCCCCCGGAGCGTGCCGGGCGATCCCGACGTCGTCGAGGCGTGCCTGCGGGCCATTGCTGCCGGCTACCAACTGGCCCTGGCGGCGTTCGACCCCGCCAATGGCCACGAGCGGCTCCTCCCCCACATGCGCTACGTGAAGGCCTCGTGGCTGGCCACGCCGGTCGAGCAACGTCAGTCGTTGCTGGCACATGCCGGGCATCACAATCTCCAGGTCGTCATGGAGCATGTCGGGGACTACGCCGCCTTCGGCGCCGCGACGACCGAGGGCGCCCATCTCTTTCAGGGCTCCTTCTTCTGCGAGCCGGAGTTGCTGGCCGAGAAGGACATCGC
Source organism: Gemmatimonadota bacterium (assembly GCA_016720805.1). Lineage (NCBI taxonomy): Bacteria > Pseudomonadati > Gemmatimonadota > Gemmatimonadota bacterium. The sequence continues at coordinate 46,198 of JADKJZ010000009.1, forward strand.
CGTCTCGGGGATCCGCATGGCGCAGCTGGTGGCGGAGGTGAACCGCCCCGAGCTCGATGTCGATGAACTCGAGAAGTTGATCAAGAGCGAGGTCGCGCTGTCGTTGAAGTTGCTCCGTTACCTGAACAGCGCGGGGCTGGGTTGGCGTCACGAAGTCACGACGATTGGGCAGGCCCTCCGCGTGCTGGGCCAGCGGCCGACGCGCAAGTGGGCCTCGCTCGTGGCGATGACGATGGCGGGCGACCACAAGCCGAAGGAGCTGATGCAGACGTCGCTGCTTCGGGGTCAGCTGTGCGAGGAGATTGGCGCGATGGTGCTCGGCGACTCACGTCGGCCGGAGTTGTTCCTCGTGGGCCTGCTGTCCACCCTCGATGCGCTGCTCGACCGTCCGATGCCGATCCTGCTCGAGCAGATGAAGCTCGGCAAGGAACTCACGGCAACGCTGCTCGGCGATCCGACGCCGCTCCGGGCGTGCCTTGAGCTGACCATCGCCTACGATCAGGGCGACTGGAACAACGTCGACACGCTGTGCGCCCAGCTCGGCCTCGACGCGACGATTCTTCCCGTGGCGTACCACCGCACCGTCTCGTGGGTCGGCGAGGTCATGCAGGCGGCATAGCCGCGCGGGCGCGTCGCAGCCATGCACGAATCACCTCCGCGCCATCAGGCCCGGAGGTGATTTCGGTTTCAGGCCAGACGTCTCAGCGGCCGAGGCTCTTCTCGCGGATCGCTTTGAACTCGGTACCGTCCTTCCACGTTGGCCACGTCGTGCCATCGGCCACGCGGCGCCCCACGGCGTAGAGCAACCCGAGGTCGGCGACGGCGCCGCTCAGGTCCCACGCCGGATCGACTTCATCGGCGGGCTTGTGGTAGGCGCGCGCGGTATAGTCGTCGCGCTTTTCCTTTGAGAAGCCCTCGGGCTTGCCGATGTACTTGGTGCCAGGGTCGAGGTAGAGCGCCGGCACGCCGCGCTTGGCGAACTCGAAGTGGTCGGAGCGATAGAAGAAGCCCTTTGACGGCTCCGGATCGGGGGCGAGGGTCCGGCCAGCCTCCGTGGCCGCATCCGCCAGCAGATCCTCGAGGGTGGTGCTCCCGCTGCCGACCACCACGAGATCGGTGGTGGGGCCCCAGGTATTCAGCACGTCGATGTTGATGTTGGCGAGCGTCTTCTCGAGCGGATACAACGGATTGTTGGCATACCACTTGGAGCCGAGCAGCCCCTGCTCTTCGCCGGTCACGGCGACGAAGAGGATCGACCGCTTCGGTGCGCCTGCCGTCTTGAAGGCGCGGGCCAACTCGAGCAGCGCGGCAGTGCCCGAGGCGTTGTCGCGGGCGCCGTTGTAGATGGAGTCGCCGTCGACCGCTTCGCCGATGCCGAAGTGGTCCCAATGCCCGGTGTACACGACATACTCGTCGCGCAGCGTCGCGTCACTCCCCGGCAGTTTGGCGACGACATTCGCCGAGCGGACGTCGCGGATGGTCTGGGCAATGCTGAAGGCGGCCGTGGCCGGGATGGCGACCGGTGCGAAGTCGCGCATGACGGCGAGCGCCTTCAGGTGGGCAAAGTCCTGACCGGCGGCGGCGAAGAGTGCCCGCGCGGTGGCCGAGGTGATCCACCCTTCGACGGCCACCCGGCCCGCGTTGCCGTCGGCACTCCGCGTGTCCATCCGCTCGCCGGTCCAGCCGCCGCGGACGACTTCCCAGGGGTAGCCGGCCGGACCGTCCTCGTGGACCAGCAGCACTGCCGCAGCCCCCTTCTCGGTGGCGATCTCGTACTTGTAGGTCCATCGGCCATAGTACGTCATCGCGTCGCCGCGAAAGAGCTTTACGTCGAGCGCACTCGAGTCGGCGGCGTCGGGCACGGCGGGATCATTCACGAGCATCACGACCGTCTTGCCGCGCACGTCGACGCCCTTGTAGTCGTCCCACCCATACTCGGGCGCCACGACGCCGTAGCCGACGAACACCACGTCGCTCGCCGCCACGTTGACGGCGGGCACGACGCGGCGCGAGACGGCGACGTAGTCATCGCGCCAGCGCAGCGGGAAGGGCCGTCCGCGCACGGTGATGGTCGCCTCCGGCGTGCCGCGGATGCCGACCATGTCGACGGACTGCACCCAACTGCCGTCAGGATTGCCGGGCTCGAGGCCGGCGGCCTTGAACTGGGCGGTCAGGAAGGCGACGGTGCGCTCCTCCCCGAGGGTCCCCGGCGCGCGGCCGAGCAGCGAGTCATCGGCGAGGACGCGGATGTCGGCGAGCAGTCGCTCGGCGGAGAGGTCCAGGGCGGGTTCACCCTTCGGGGCGCAGGCCCCGAGCAGGGCGACCAGGGGCAGCAGGCGACGCATGGGAACTCCGGTGGGCGGGGGGAGACGCAGCCGGAATAAATCAGGTCGGGCGGCCCAACGCCAAACGGCCACCCCGAGGGGTGGCCGTTTTTCCATCATGCGGCGGGCATTGTAGGGGCGAGGCATGCCTCGCCCTTACGATATCCGCGTGGGTCGGAGGCTAGTACATCCCGCCCATGCCGCCACCGCCACCACCGGCCGGGGCGCCACCCTTCTCTTCCTTCCGCTCGACGATCACGCACTCGGTGGTCAGGAGGAGCGCGGCGATCGACGCGGCGTTCTGCAACGCCGTCCGGGTCACCTTGGTCGGGTCGATGACGCCGGCCTTGACCAGGTCCTCGTACTCGTCCGTCGCGGCGTTGTAGCCGAACGCCTTCTCCTTCGACTCCTTGACGCGCGCCACGACGATCGACCCTTCGACGCCGGCATTCGCGGCGATCGCACGGATCGGCTCTTCAATGGCCCGGCGAATGATGTTGACGCCGATCTTCTCGTCGCCCTTGGCCTTGACGCCATCGAGCACCGACTGGGCGCGCAGCAGGGCGACACCGCCGCCCGGCACGATCCCTTCCTCGACGGCCGCGCGGGTCGCGTGGAGCGCGTCCTCGACACGGGCCTTCTTCTCCTTCATCTCGGTCTCGGTCGCGGCGCCGACATGGATCACGGCGACACCACCGGCCAGCTTCGCGAGGCGCTCCTGGAGCTTCTCACGATCGTAGTCCGAGGTGCTCTTGTCGATCGCGGCGCGGATCTCGGCGATGCGGCCCTGGATGGCGCCGTCTTCGCCCTTGCCGTCGATGATCGTGGTGTTGTCCTTGTCGATCACCACGCGCTTCGCCTGACCCAGCTCGTTCAGCGTCGCGTTCTCGAGCTTGAAGCCGACTTCCTCCGAGATCACCTGGCCGTTGGTCAGGATGGCGATGTCACGGAGCATCTCCTTGCGGCGATCGCCGAAGCCCGGCGCCTTGACGGCCGAGACCTTGAGCGTGCCACGGAGCTTGTTGACCACCAGCGTGGCCAGCGCCTCACCCTCGACGTCCTCGGCGATGATGAGCAGCGGGCGCCCCATCTGGGCAACCTTCTCGAGCACCGGCAGGAGGTCCTTCATCGCGGAGATCTTCTTGTCGTGGATCAGGATGTACGGGGCGTCGAGCGACGCCTCCATCGCTTCCGGATCGGTCACGAAGTACGGCGAGAGGTAGCCGCGGTCGAACTGCATGCCGTCGACCGTCTCGAGCGTGGTCTCGAGGCCCTTCGCCTCTTCGACCGTGATGACGCCTTCCTTGCCGACCTTCTCCATCGCCTCGGCGATCAGCTTGCCGATCTCGGGATCGTTGTTCGCCGAGATGGTGCCGACCTGCGCGATGTCCTTCTTGCCGCTGGTCGGCACCGACATCGACTTCAACTCGGCGACGAGGGCCTCGACGGCCTTGTCGATGCCGCGCTTCAGTTCCATCGGGTTCGCACCGGCGGTGACGTTCTTCAGCCCTTCGCGGAAGATCGCCTGCGCCAGGACGGTCGCGGTGGTGGTGCCGTCGCCGGCGAGGTCGGAGGTCTTGGTCGCGACTTCCTTCACCATCTGCGCGCCCATGTTCTCGATCGGATCGGCGAGCTCAATCTCCTTCGCGACCGAGACGCCGTCCTTGGTGACGGTCGGCGAGCCGAACTTCTTGTCGATCACGACGTTCCGGCCCTTGGGGCCGAGGGTCACCTTCACCGCCTCAGCGAGGGCGTCGACGCCCTTCTTGAGCTTGGCGCGGGCGTCCACGTCGAACATCAATTCCTTTGCAGCCATTGCAGAATTCTCCCTTCGGTGTGAACGGTCAGCCGAGCTTCGCGAGGACGTCCGAGGCCTTGAGGATCATCACCTCGGCCCCGTCGATGGTGAACGGCGTGCCGCTGTACTTCCCGTACAGCACCGTGTCGCCGACCTTGAGGTCGACCGGCACGCGCTCGCCCTTCTCATAACGCCCCGGCCCGACGGCGATGATCTCGCCCTGGGTCGGCTTCTCCTTGGCCGTGTCGGGGATGTACAGCCCGCCACGCATCGTCTCCGCCTCTTCGGTCGGCTTGATCACCACTCGATCTTCGAGCGGGGTAATCGCAAGCTTGCTCTTCGCCATGTCCTGCACCTCCAACGTGAACGGATCTCGGTAAGTAACAGCAAGGCAACAACTTGGCACTCGACCACTCTGACTGCCAACAACCCGCGAAAGCTAGCGGCCAACCCGCCGCTGTCAACCGTGCAGGGAGAGTTGGCAATCGGCGTGCCTGAGTGCTAAGCCAGAATGGCAGATAGTCGTTAGTCGTTGGTCGTTGGTCGTTAGGGTGCGCGGTTGAGATCGGAGTGCTATCGCCACCCCCGTCCCTGACCCGGCCCTCTAACGACTAACGACCAACGACTAACGACTAACGACTAACGACTCCCGACTACTCCACGATCCTCCGCACCCCCACCCACCGCTTCAACCACCACCGTCCATCCGGATCGTCCTCGGCCAGTCGGGAGAGCCGCACCCCTTTGGAGGCGGAGTGGATGAAGCGCCCTTCCCCGACGTAGAGCCCGACGTGGGTGACCTGGTCGCCCTTCTCGGCGAAGGTCAGGATGTCGCCGGGGAGGAGCGCATCGATGTTGGTGCGGATGGCGATCCCGGCCTTGGCCTGGGAGGCGGAAGTGCGCGGGATACGGACGCCCTGGCTCTCGTAGGCGAAGTAGATCAGCCCGCTGCAGTCGAAGCCGCCGCTGCCGTCGCCGCTGCCACCCCAGACGTAGGGCTGCCCCATCTCCTCGAGCGCGGTGGTGACCACGGCGCCGAGGAGCCGCGCCTTGAACTCCGGAATCCCGGCGGAACGGAGCGCGTCCGCCGTGGCGCGCGGCACCCAGAGGCCGGCGGTCTCCGGACGGCGGGGCGCCACGGCCCGACGGCGGTACCCGATGGTCACGCCGACCTCGAAGCCGTCGCGGCCCGGAATCGTGAGGTTCCGCCACCGCCCCTCGGCGGCAACGCGGGCCTCGCCGATGTTGAGCAGGGTGAGGCGGGCGCCAATGGAGCCGGAGGTCCAGACGCGCTTCTGGTCGGCCATGCCGAGGCCGACTGCGGCGCCGAGAAAGACGGAGGGCAGCGACCGGGAGGCGGCGAAGATGGTGACATCCCCGCCGACGCCGAGGAGCTCTCCGTCGCCTGGGCGCGCGCCGGGGAGCACCTGTCCCGAGAGGTCGAGCCCGAGGGGGCCGATCAGGTCGTGCTGGACGGTCAGCCGCCAGCTGGCTTCGTCGGGGGTGCCGGCCAGCATCCGCCCCGCCGTGAGGAAGACGCCATCCTGGGCGGCGGCTGGTGCCGCAGCGAGGGTGAGACCGATGAGCAGGTTGCGGATCATGGCGCTCCCGGCTGTTCGGCGGTCCCGAGAATCGCGTCGACTGCGGCCTCGAGCGGGACGCCCTCGGGGGTGACCGCGAGCGCTTCCTGGAGGACCGGTGAGCCCCGCAACAACCGGATCCAGAGCCAGAGCCCGACGGCCGCCGAGGTGAGGCCCGCGAGGGTCACGAGGCCGAGGGCGACCGTGGTGGAAACGACCGGGGCGACCATCGCCACGACGGTCGCCCCACAGAACGCGGCAAGGGTCAACACCAGCGGCGTCAGCAGCCAGCCCGCCAGGCGGACCACCACGCGGACGACGCGGCGCATCATGGCCGTTCCGTCAGCGCTTCGAGGCGCCGAAGCCGCTGATCCAGGTGGCGAGCGTCACGGCGGGCAGGACGGCGATGGCGAAGGTCGGCACGTTGAACGAGGCGCCCGGGAAGTGGAGCGCCGCCGCGGCGGCCCCGCACACGGCCGTCAACACCGCCACCAAGCCGATGGCGCCGCCGATGGAGGAGGTCCCGTTCTTGTTTGCCTGATTCGCGAGAATCCACGCACCCATCCAGGAGAGGTAGCAACCCACCATCCACCACGTCGGGTGGTACCACCAATTCGACCCGCCACCGATTTCGTGCCAGCGATTGGTGTAGGTCCCCAGCGGCTGCAGGACGGCCACGTCGATGATCAGGAACGCCAGCGCGGCGCCAAGGCCGATACCCGCCGCGCCGGCAATCCCTTCGATCGTACGAGGGCGCGTGCGCGTCGCCGGATAGATCATGGTGACGACCGTGCCGATCGCGACCACCACACCGGTGAGCGCATGGTCGGCCGTTCCGGTGAGCGCCCTGTTGATCAGCGACACGGCGAAGACGCAGACCGACTGCACCACGCCGAGGACGAGGGAGGCGCGGACGATGTTCGAAACGTCGGTGGAGTCGCTGCTGTGATCGAGCGAAACGGCGGTGGCCATCAATCAATCTCCGGGAGGGTGTCCAGACCGGGTCGAAAATAGCGGCGCTGGCAGGGCCGAGCCAAGGGGGACGCCGTTACAACGCCCAGGCCAGGAGCACGGCAATGTCGGTCAATGCCCACGCCGCGAGGGCGTGATACATGCCGCGCTGGTGCTCCGTGGTACTCCACCCCCGCCCCCTGAGATACCACGGACCGAGCACGACGATCCATGCCGTCCCGGCGAGCCCCAGGAGCCCCCAGCGGAGTAATGCCTCGCGCCCGCCCCACCCGGAGGCCCAGGCGGCCCCGGCGAGCATCCCGAACGTGATGCCCACGCCGAGGAGTGCCACGACCAGGGAGCGGCCGACGCCGAGACGGAGGGCCAGGGTCCGATCGCCCCGCTCCCGGTCGACATCCATCTGGTAGAGTTGGGTGAGCGGATAGAACGCGGCGAAGAGTGCGCCGAATGCCACAAAGATGATCGACGCCACCGGGGTCAGCGGCCGCCCGGATAACGCCCATCCGGCATAGGGGGAGATGGCGCCGAAGCCGACCAGGTTGATCAGCCAGTCGACCCCACCCACGGCCTTCAGGCGGATCGGCGGCACCGAATAGAGGACCGACATGACCAGGCAGACCAGGTAGGCCCACCGGAACCCCGTCGGCGCCCCCCAGGTGGCGAGGGCGCCGGCCAGCATGAGCGCCATCGCGACCACGGCGAGCCCGGCAGGGACAGGCGGCGGCTGCCGGAGGTACGCGACGTCGTCGTCGTCGCGGTCGAAGGCGGAATTGAGCGCCAGGGTGCCGCCGTTGAGTGCCACGACCCACGCCAGCAGCCCCACGGTCGCGAGTCGATCAGGTGCCGTGAAGCCCGTGGCGAGCAACCATCCGAGCGCCGTGTGCGCCGCCATGATCGGCCACTCGGCCGGGCGCAGGTGGAGCACGTAGGGGAGCAGCGGGCCGAGGACGCGCCCCGCCGCGCGGCGCGCCGGCGTCGCGGTCAACGGATCGTCCGCCGCGGTGCCTCGCCGACCTGCCAGACTCACGCGAGCAATCCCAGCGCGTCGGCTGCCACGAGGATGCCGTGGAGCGTGAGGTCGGGCTCGACCCGACCGATCGACGTGGTCAGCGGGGCCACCAGCGAGGCGAGTCCGCCGGTCGCGATGACCTGCGGCGTCGTCGGCGTGGGCCACTCGGCGCGGATCCGGCGGATCATCCCGTCGACCGCGTCGGCGGTCCCGAAGAGCACGCCGCCGCGGATGTGCTCGTCGGTGCGGCGCCCGATCGCGCGGACCGGCGGGACGAGCTCCGTGGCCGTGAGCTTGGCTGCCTTCCGCACCAGCTGCTCCGCCGATGTCCGCAGGCCGGGCATGATGGAGCCGCCGATGAATCGACGATCGGCGGTGACGCAGTCGAAGGTGGTCGCGGTGCCGAAATCGACGACGATGCTGTCGCCCGGATGACGGTCCAAGGCGGCCAAGACATTGGCGATGCGATCCGGTCCGACGGCGAGCGGTTCGTCGACATCGAGAATGACGGGGAGCTTCGCCTTCGCCTCGACGAGTCCGACGCGATCGGTGTAGGTCGCGAGAATGGCGCCGACCAACGGCGAGGTGACCGCCGGCGCCACCGACGCGAGACAGGCCGCGCTGACGTCGGTCGGACCGTGTCCGGTGCGTCGGAGGCAGGCATCGAGCGCCATCGCCCACTCGTCCGGGGTGCGGTCCGCGACGGTGGTCAGCCGCCACTGGCCGAGGAGGGCGCGACCGCTGAAGAGACCGACGGTGACTTCAGTGTTGCCGATATCGAGCGCAAGCAGCATGAATGGAATCTCGCGTCAGGCGGGATCGAGGACCAGCCCGGCGAGGACGGGGCGGGCCTGCCCCCCCGGATCGCGGACCAGCAGGGAACCATCGGCGGCGATGCCGATCACCACACCGGCGACCGGTGCCCGCACGCGGCGTCCGGCCAGCGCGTCGCGCCGGAGGAAGGCCGCCAACTCGGGATCTGTCAGCGGCCCGGCGTACCCCGACACCCGAGTCACCGCTGGCAGGACGCGTTCGAGCAGCGCAGCTGGATCGGCACCCGGCACCCACTCGTCACAGCGCGCCGCCTGCCCAATCAGCGCCGCCGGCAACGGATTGCAGACATTCACGCCGACACCGACGACGACCCAGCGACACTCGGCGCCGGACCACGACGCTTCGCAGAGGATGCCAGCCACCTTGCGCCCCTCGGCCTGCAGGTCGTTGGGCCACTTGACCTGCAACGTCGGCATTGCCGGCCAGGTGCCCTCGATCGCCTCGGCGATGGCCAATCCCACCCGGAGCGACAGCGCCGCGAAGGCGTCGGCACGAGCGGGACGGGCGATGACCGAGAGCCAGAGGCCCCCGCGCTCCGAATCCCACGGGCGGCCGCGCGAGCCACGGGCCAGGTGCTGTCGTTCGGCAACGAAGGCGGTGCCATGCGGCGCACCCGCGAGGGCGGCGGCGTGGGCCAGTTCCATCGTGCTGTCGACGGAGGCAAGACGTGTCAGCATTGCCGACCGCTCACCCGCCGCGGCGCGCGAGGAAGAGCAGCAATCCCAGGCCGAAGACGATCCGATACCAGGCAAAGACCGTGAAGCTGTGCCGTTCGACGTAGCGGAGAAAGCCGCGGATCACCACCAGCGCCGAAACGAAGGACACCACCAATCCCACGGCGAACATCGGCGCATCGGCCATCGTGAAGAGCTGCCAGCTCTTGGCGAGGTCGAGGGTCGCGGCACCGATGATGGTCGGAATCGCGAGGAGGAACGAGAACTCGGTGGCCGCGGCGCGCGAGAGTCCGAAGGCATAGCCGCCGAGAATGGTGGTCGCCGCGCGCGACGTGCCGGGGATGATGGCCAGCACCTGCGCGAAGCCGATGCCGAGCGCCTGCCGCGGCGTCACCTCGGCGAGCGTCGGCGCCGTCACGGTTGGGCGCCGCCACTCCAGCAACAACATCACGACGCCGCCCACGACGAGCGCCCACGCCACCACCGTCGGCGAGAAGAGATGCGCCTTGATCCAGTGGATGAGGAGCACGCCGGCCACCGCAGCCGGGACGAAGCCGAGGAGCAGCTTCGCCACGAGGTTGCGTTCGGGACCGACGCGCATCATTCGTGTGATGAGGGAGCGCAACGTGGCGCGGTAGTGCCAGATGACGGCGAGAATGGCACCGACCTGGATCACGACCTCGAAGGTGGCCGCGCGTTCGCCGGTGTAGTGCAGCACGTCGCCGACCACGATGAGGTGCCCGGTGGACGACACCGGGAGGAATTCGGTGATCCCCTCGACGAGGCCGAGGATCACGGCGATCAGCAACGGACCGAGGGTCATCGTCCCGCCAGCACGCGATCGTAGAGTGCCTCGTACTGCGGCACCACGATGTCCGAGGAGAAGGTCGCGGCGCGCGCCAAGGCGGCGTCGCGGACCTTGGCGTAGCGCACGGGATCCTTCAGCAGGTCAATCGCGCGGCGCGCCATCGCCTCGACGGATCCCGCCGGTTCGAGAATGCCGTCGACCCCGTCGGTGATCACCTCGGGCAACCCGCCGGTGCGCGCCGCGACGACCGGCGTGCCGCAGGCCATCGCCTCGAGCGCGGCGAGGCCGAAGGACTCGGTCTGCGACGGCAGGAGAAAGAGGTCGGCGGCGGCCAGCAGCGGCGCGACGGTGTCGAGTCGACCGAGGAAGCGGACGTCGGCGGCGATGCCGAGTTCCCGCGCCTCGTGCTCGGCGTCGGCACGATCGGGACCATCACCCACCATGAGCAGCGTCGCCGGCATCGCCTTGCGCACCCGCGCGAAGATCCGGACGACGTCCTTGACCCGCTTCACTTCGCGGAAGTTGGAAACATGCAGCAGCAACCGTTCATCGCCCGGTGCCAGCGACTCGCGCGAGGCCGCGGCCTCGGGGCGGTACTCCAGCAGGTTGATGAAATTCGGGATGACATCGAGGTCGCACGAGACGCAGCCGAACGCGCGGTAGGTCTCGTCGCGCAGGAACTCCGAGACGGCGGTGACGCGATCGGAGCGCTCGATCGAGAACTTGGTGATGGCGTAAAAGGACGCCTCCTGCCCCACCAGCGTGATGTCGGTCCCGTGGAGCGTGGTGATCACCTTGAGGTCGCGTTCGCCGCGCAGCATCTCGCGGGCGAGAAAGGCGGTCGTGGCATGCGGGATCGCGTAGTGCACATGCAACAGGTCCAGGTTCTCCTGCAGGGCCACTTCATACTGGCGCGACGCGAGCGCCAGCGTGTAGGGGTAGTGCTCGAAGAGCGGATAGCGGCTCATCGCCGTATCGACTTCGTGGAAATAGGCGCGCTCGACGTACCCACGCAGCCGGAACGGCGAATCGTAGGTGATGAAGTGCACTTCGTGGCCGCGACGGGCCAGGTCGAGGCCGAGTTCGGTCGCCACGGCGCCGGAACCGCCGTAGGTCGGATAGCAGGTGATGCCGATCTTCATGCGGACTGCTGCTCCCACGCTGCCGCGATGGTGGCGGCGAGCTGCTCGGGGGGACGGGTGGCGTCCAGCACCAGGACGTCGCCGCGAAGTTGATGACGGAACCACGTTTCCTGCCGCTTGGCGTACTGGCGTGTCGCGGTGGCGATCGACGAAATCAGGAGGTCGCGTGGCAGGCGACCCTGCAGGACGGCCACGGCCTCCCGCACGCCGATGCCATCCATCCCGGGGCCCTCGATCGGCGCGCCATCGGCCAACGCCGCCGCGACCTCCTCGAGCAGACCCCGCTCCAGCATCGCCGTCGTGCGCGCCAGGATGCGCTGGTGGAGGAGATGGCGCGGGGCGGTGAGCCGCACCGTCCACGGCGTCACGACGCCCTGCGCCTTCGCCGCGGCCTGCCACCACGACAGCGGTTGCCCGGTGAGGAGGGCGATCTCGATCGCCCGGGCCGCGCGATGCCGCCCCCCTTCCCCACGATAGCCGCGATCGAGCCGCCCGGCCCAGCGCACCAGGGTGGCGTTGTCCATCCGATCGATCGCATGCGCGAGTGCCTCGCGGGCGCGCGGATCGATCGACGGTTCGGCGAAGAGCCCATCCACCAGCGCACGCACGTAGAGCCCGGTGCCGCCAACGACCACCGGGAGTTTGCCATGCTCCCGGACCGTCTCGATCGCCGTCGCCGCCTCGAGCGCAAAGCGTCCGGCACTGTACCGTTCACCGGGACGCACCACGTCGACCAGGTGGTGCGGGACGCGATCGCGTTCCTTGCGCGTGGCCTTCGCCGTGGCGATGTCGAGACCCCGATAGATCTGGCGCGAGTCGGCGGAGATGACCTCGAGCGGCCAGTGGGCGGCGAGCGCGAGGGCGATGGCCGTCTTGCCGACGCCCGTCGGCCCCACGAGAATCGGCGTCCTAGCGTCGACCAAAGCGTCGCTCCAATTCTTCGCGCGGCAGTTGCACGATCGTCGAGCGGCCGTGCACGTCGTGCGGCGGCAACTCGCAGGCGAAGAGGCGGATGAGCAGCTCGCGCATCGAGCGGTCGTCCAGCCGCTGCCCGGCCTTCACCGCGGCGCGGCAGGCGTAGGTGGCGGCAAAGCGCTCGAGGCGGTTGGCCCAGCCGCCGAAGCGACCGCGGGCCAGGTCGGCCACCATCTCCCGAAAGCAGGCCACCGCATCGAAGCGCGGGTGCGGGTTGGGCACGCCGTGCACGGCCACCGCGCGCCCACCGAAGGGCTCCACCTCGAAACCGATCCGGCGGAGCACGTCGTCGTGACTGGCGACCACGTCGAGTTCCTCATCCGTCAGTTCGATGGTGATCGGGAGCAGCAGTCGCTGCGAGGGCATCCCCGTCCCCTGCAACTGCTCCAGCACCTCTTCGTACAGGACCCGCTCGTGCGCCGAGTGCTGATCGACGATGACCAATCCCTCGGGTGACTCGTAGCAGAGGTAGGTATCGGCCAGTTGCAGCAACGGTGCGTGCCACCCGATCGTCTCGGCGTGTCGTGGCGAAGCCTCCACCGTGACATCATCGCCGGTGAGCGGCGCGAAGAGATCCGCCGGCGACGCGTCGAACGTCGGCACCCCCATGGGACGCGGTGCCGGGAGGGCACCAGGGAGGGGTGCCTCGCCGAGCTGCGCGGACGCTCCCAACGCCTGCAAGGCGTCGCGCACCGCCTCCTCGACCGCGCGTTCGACGCCGATCCGGTCGCGAAAGCGAACCTCCAGCTTGGCCGGATGGACGTTCACGTCCACTTCGGCGGGATCGACGCCGATGTCGAGGAAGAGCGAGGGCCGGTCGCCCGGATGAATCGCGGAGCGATAGCCGGCTTCTGCGGCGCGGACGAGGAAATGGTCGCGGAACGGTCGGCCGTTGACGAAAAGCTGGGTGCGTCTGCCGGTGGGCTGCGCATCGGCAGGCCGCTGCGTGAACCCCTCCACGCGCACACCACCAACGGCATAGCTGACCGGCAGCAGCGTCCGGGCCAGCTCCGCCCCCCACACCGCCGCCAGTCGCTCCTCGCGCGCCTGCGCCGCGGGGACGATCAACCGCGGCCGACCATCGAGCATCAATTCGAAGCCGACGTCGGGATGGGCCAGGGCCAGCGTCGCCACCGTATCCCAGACCGCCCGCGATTCACTCGCCGCGGAGCGGAGAAATTTCCGGCGCGCCGGGGTGTTGTAGAAGATCGTGCGGGCGGTCACGGTGGTGCCGCGCTGCCGGGGCTGCTCGCGGAGTTGGTCCACCCGACCACCGTTCACCGTGACCTCGACGCCATCACCATCCGCGGTCGCCGTGTGCAACGCAAATCGGCTGACGGACGCAATCGCGGGAATCGCCTCCCCGCGGAAGCCGAAGGTGGCAATGCCGACCAGATCCTCGGGGGAGCGAATCTTCGACGTGGCGTGGCGATCGAGGGCCAGGAGCGCATCGTCGCGCGACATGCCGGTGCCGTCGTCGGCCACTTCGATCACGGTCTTCCCGCCATTCTCGACCGCGACGCGAATGTGCCGCGCCTCGGCGTCGAGGGCGTTCTCGACCAGTTCCTTCACCACCGACGCGGGACGCTCCACCACCTCGCCGGCCGCGATCTGATTCGCGACGGCGTCGGGGAGGAGGGCGATGCGTCGCGTCGTGCCGATGCTCATCCCCTCAATCTAGCGTCGCCAGTGGCGCGATCGCCTCTTCGGGGAGCCACCCACGCCCTCCCTCCGGGGTCGCCACCAGCAGCCATTTCCCGTCACGCCGCTCCACCTCCACCAACGCCCAGGCCGAGGCCTGCGCGAGTACCGGGGCCGCCGGATGCGGGGAGACTCGCAGGGCGATCGCCTCGCGCACCAGCGCCACCGGTGCCACTTCCCGACGCCAGCGGAAAAGGCCCAGTGCGCCGCAGCCGAGGGCCATGAGCAGCACCACTCGGGCGGCCTGACGCCGGTGGCCGAACCGATGGAGGAGCCACGCCGTCCCCAGCCCAAGCACGGCGAGGAGCACGCACTCGTCTCGCGAAATCGGAATCGTGGGCACCAGCCTTTGCATGCTGGCGGGGAGCGTACTCGCGTCGCGCCACGCCTGTCGTGCCAGCCGATCGCGTGGGGCGAGCGAGAGGGCCCGCCACCAGGCGGCCACCGCGCCGACGTCATCGCCCGCCTGCCACCGCGCCGAGCCCAGGTCACGCCAGCTCCCGGCGGCGCGGGGATCGGCAATCGTTTGCGCCTCAAAGAGGCGTGCGGCACCGCGGAAGTCCCCTGCCCGGTACCGGCTGACTGGATCGGTGGCCTGCCCCGCGAGCGGGGCGGTGACGACGCAGCACAGCACCAACAGGGTGGTGGCGCGCCGAAGCCTGCTGAGCACCGCCGAGACGGCTGCCGGCGGCTCTGGCGTCGATCCCCCAACGGGCCCGTAGCGTCGCCGGCCCGTGGCCGCGAGCCAGCGACGCACCTGCTCGGCCTCGGGGCGCGGGACACCCCGATGGCGGAGCGCGGCGACGACGCGGTCCGAGCTCGCCTCGATCGGTGTCCCGAGCAGGCGATACAACTCGCGCTCCGGATCGCCGACCGGCTGCACGATGGCGATGGCGCGCCGCGGACGCCGTCGCCGCCACCAGAGGGCCAGGAGCACGCCCGGCGTGAGCAGCGCGACCCACATCGCAGTCGTGGTGCGCACGAGCCGCGTCGCCAGCGGGATCTCCTCCTGGCCCGTGACGGCGAGCGGCGTTCGGTCGCCAGTTCGGCCGGGGCTCGTGAAGACCGGCAGTGCAAATGCCGACGCCGCAACGACCCGAGCACTGACGGTGCTGGGGTCGAACGTCGGGTACCGCACCGCCGGCAGCGTGACGACCCCTTCACTGTCAGCGACGATCGTGAATCGGAATCGTTTCTCGCCGCCGCGATCACCGGCGATGATCGTGGTGGTCTCTTCGGTTCGCTCAGGATAGACGCGCAGGCCGCTGGGCCAGGCGATGCTCGGCGTCGGCCAGAGGGTGACGTTGCCGGTCCCGTTCGCGACGAGCTCCACCAGCGCCGGCGTGCCGGCATGCAGTCCCTCGGGCGGGCCGCGCCAGACCAGGCGCAGGTTCCGTGTCGTCGGCCCGCCGGCGACCATGGTGGCCACGGCCGCCGGAATCGGCCGCACCTGCAGCGTGGCAGTACGCGAGGTGAGGCTCTTGCGTTCTTCCGGCGCGAAATAGGACGCCGAGGCCGGTACGGCGTAGGAGAGCAAGGCCGGTGGCGAGACGATGCGCCCCGGGCCGAGCGGGAAAATCGTCTGGTGCATCACGAAGAGATCGTAGACTTCGCCGCGGGCGCGACGCGTCTCGACGAGGATCGGCAGGGACTGCGACTGCACGCTCCAGAGCCCACTGAGCGACGGACCGCGCAGCGTCGGCGGCCGGCGCAACCGATCACGCAGCTCGCGCGGGAACCACGCTGCCGTCACCAGCTCCACCTGCTCGCCCACCCACGCGGTGTCCTTCGAGAAGCGGACGGCGATCGACACGCCACCCGCGGCCGCCGGCAGCGGAAAGCGGCCAAGCATGTCGCGCGCACGCGGCGAGAGCGCCGTGGTATCCTGCGCGACGAGTGCGGCCAGGAGCGCGAGCGCGATCACCAGTCGGGTCCCAGCGGCGGTTGGCCGCGCCGTTGCCGCTTCGCCTGGGCCATGCGCGTCTCCCGCTCGGCGCGCTCCATCGCGGAGAGCACCTGCTCGGCGTCGGCCTTGCTCATGCCGCCAGGCGTGGGCGGCGCTTGTTGCGGTTGCTGGGGCTTCGGCGGTGGCTTCTTGGAGTCGCCCCCACCGCCGCTCTGGGGCGGTGGCGGCGGCGGCATCAAGCGCCGCGCCAGCTCGTAGTTGAACTTTGCATCGGCGTCACCGGGCGCGAGCTGCAAGGCGGACTGCAACTGCCGGCTCGCGGCGACGAGCAGTGAATCACGGCCCTTGGTCTCGCGGCGGGCACGCGTCAGGTACGCCGTTCCGAGGTTGTAGAGCGCCCGCCGTCGAAGATCGGGATCGAGCGAGAGCGAGGCTCGCTGCAACGCGTCTTGCGCCGCGACCATGTCGCCCGCCACGAGCGCCGCCGTGCCGGCATTGAACCACGCCGAGTCGGTCCCGAGTCGCTTTGCCTCGGCGGTGAATGCTTCGCGCGCCTTCGCCGTATCGCCACGCTGCAACAATCGACCACCTGCCGACGGGCGCTGGGCGCTTGCGCTGCCGACGGCCACGGCGAGCAGCACTCCGACGAGCGCCGCACTGCGCCGGGTCAACGTGTGCGCCAGGAGTCCCACCGCGGCGACCAGGGCGAAGAGCCACGCGCGCGGAATGAGGTCGTCGGCGCTGCGGTCCTCGGCGGGCGCGCGGGCGAGTCGATCGAGGACCCGACGCACCTCGCCCGACGGATCCGGGGCATCCGCCGGGACGACGATGCCGCGCGCGCCTGCCGCGGCCGCTTTCAACAGGTCATCGCGGCGCACCGTGATCACTTCCTGGCCGTCGGCATCCTTGTGCCAGGTCCCATCCGGATCGGGGATGCGTGCACCGGTCGAGCCTCCCACCGGCACCAGGACGAGCGTGATGCCGGCGCGTTGCAGCGATTCACCCACCGAGGTCAGTGCCTCGGCGCCCTCGAACGACTCGCCGTCGCTGAAGACCACCACCGCCTTGTCGCCTCCCTGGGTCGCGGCCTTCAAGACGTCGGCGGCCTGACTGATGGCGGCGCCGAGCCCCGAGCCCCCTTCGCTGGCAACTTCCGGATCGAGGGCATCCAGCTGGAGCGCGAGCGCACTCTGGTCGAGTGTCAGCGGCGACAGCAAATAGCCGCGCGCCGCAAAGGCGACCAGCGCGAGTCGGTCGCCTTCGAGGTCCTGGACCAATCGCCGAGCGATGCCCACCGCGCGCGTCAGCCGGTCGGGTTTGACGTCCTGCGCCAGCATCGAGCGCGAGATGTCCATCACGACCACCACGTTGAGTGCGCGCGATTCCGTGGCCTGCGAGGCCCGGCCCCATCGCGGCCCCGCGAGCCCGACGGCCGCCACCAAGGCGATCAATCCCAGCAGGAGCATCGAGTGGCGGCCCATCGCGGCGGCCTGACGGCCGAGTTGTGCCGACCATCCCGCCGCGGCGCGAAGCCGACGCCGTCGGGCCTGCCAAGCGGCCGCCGCCACCAGCAGCACGGCGAACGGCACCACCAACAACCACCTCGGCAGTTCGAATCTCACGGGACACGCACCGCGATGGTACCGCTCAACAGCAATTCGATCGCGAGGAAGGCAAGTCCGAGCGCCAGGAACGGTCGCGTGCGCTCGTCACGCCGGGTGTAGCGGACCACGTCGACGGGCGTCCGCTCGAGCTGGTCGATCTGCTTGAAGATGCGGCCCAGCGACGCGGCGTCCTTGGCGCGGAAGTACTGCCCACCGGTTTCCTTGGCGATCTCGGTGAGCAGCGCTTCGTCGATCTTGACCGGCAGCACTTCGTAGCGGAAACCGTTCAGGCCGCGCCCGGTGGGAATGCGGGCCTCGCCCTCGGTCCCGACGCCGACCGTGTAGACCTTGATGCCGAACGCCTGCGCGGTCTTCGCGGCGGTGCGGGGATCGATGATGCCACGATTGTTTTCGCCGTCGGTGAGGAGGAGGATCACCTTCTCCTTGCCGGGCAACTTGCGGAGTCGCGCCACCGCCGTCGCCAGGCCGGAGCCGATGGCGGTGCCATCCTCGAGCAGTCCGACCTCGAGGTTGCCGATCGCCTGCTCGAGTGTGGCGTAGTCGACCGTGACCGGCACCTGGGTGAGCGCCTCACCCGCGAAGGTCACCAGGCCGATGCGATCGGCGGAGCGCCCGCGCACGAATGCCGTCGCCTGACGCTTGGCCACTTCCAGTCGGTTCGCCGGCGCAAAATCCTCCGCGAGCATCGAACTGGAGACGTCGATCGCCAGCACGATGGCGAGCCCTTCCGCGTTGATGACGGTGCGATCGCCGCGGCGGTAGGGACCGGCCGCCGCGATCACCAGCGCAAGGCAGGCCAGGCTGCGGAAGAGTGGCGGCAGCCAGAGCCGCCACTTGCCGCGCGCCGGCACCAGGAACGGGGCCAGATCGGAGACGAGGGCGGCGGCAGGCCGCAGCCGAGTCCGTCGCCACCACCACCACGGCAGGGCAAGCAGCAGCAGGAGCACGAGCGGTCGGGTCACGCCGATCACGGGGCCTGCCCGATGAGCAGCGTCATCCCTGACGCGGCCAAGGCGTGCAGATCGCCATCCGCTTCGGGAGCGTAGCGCAGCGTCGCCACCGCAGCACACCACTCGGCCGCCTCGGGGCGATCGCGCAATGCCGCTTCGAGATGCAGCACGGCGAGTCGACTCTCCCCGGCAGCGATCCATCCGGCAAGCCGCGCCGCGTCGACGGGAGGCACGGTGGGCGCGGCCATCACCGGGGCCTTGGGGCCTCGACGACGACGGTGCCACCACGCCAGCAGTCCGACCACCAGCAGCAGTGGGATGGCAATGGCCCAGGGGAGGAAGGTGCGGTCGGCGCGGGCGACCCATGGGCGCGCCTGCTTGGGCGCCACCTGCGCCGCCGGTCGGCCCGTCGGCAGCACCGACGCGATGTTGAGTGGCACGCGCGCATCGGGCAGCGTGTCGATCCGGCCATCGAGCCGCACCACGATGGCGCCCGGGATGGTGAGGGTGTTCTGCCCGGGAGCCCACACTGTCACCCGATAGGCGATGCGCACCGAATCGCCTTCGCGCGTGACGCTGGCCGGACCGAGCAGCGTCGCCAGGGTCGTGTCCGTCGGCGCCTGCGGCTGGACGAGCGCGCCCGCGGGGACCGCGACCCGCTGCACGATGGTCGTGGTATCACCAACCGTGAGGCGACGTGGCTCCTGCCTCATCGCCGCCGTCCCTGCCGGCCGAAGGCGGCGCGCAGCACGGGCAGGTATTCGCCATCGGTCCGGATCACGACTTCGCGCACGCCGGCCGCCGAGAGGGCCGCACTGCGGCGCATCCGCTGCCGCTGCGCCATCGCCTCCGCCCGCTTCCGGGTGGTGGCGTCGCCGCTGTCGAAGAGGACCGTGCCGCCACGCTCGGCGCCGACGAGCTGCACCCAGCCCCCGGTCGGCAGCGCCGTCTCGCGAGCATCGTCGAGTGCGATCGCGGTGACCTCGTGGCGTGCCGAGAGTCCCTTGAGTGGCGCCTCCCAACCCGGCGCCAGGAAGTCGGACACAATCACGACCATGGCCCGGCGACGGAGCAGCGCGCCGGCAGCGCGGATGGCCCCGGCCAGATCCGTCTCGCCAGACTGGGTCTCGAGCGCGAAGAGTCGCTTCACAATTGCATACGCGTGTCGCCGACCACGCCCCGGCGGGATGACTGGCCCCACCGTGTCGCCGAAGGCGAGGAGGCCGACGCGATCCTGCTGCTGCGCCGCCACCAGCGCGAGCATCGCCGCGACTTCGACGGCCCGCGCCGACTTCGGCTCGGGGTCGCCGACCGCGGTCGATGCCGACCGGTCGACGACCAGCAGCAGCGTGAGTTCGCGCGTCTCGGTGTACAGCTTGACGTAGGGAAGCCCGGTTCGGGCGAGGAGGTTCCAATCGAGATGCCGGACGTCGTCGCCTTCGGCGTACGGACGCACATCGGTGAACTCCATCCCGGTCCCGCGGAACACGGAACGCACCTCCCCGCCGAGGAGGGCTTCCGTCGCACGCCGGCCCCGGAGGGCGAGCGTGCGGACCTGCTTCAGCAGCGCGGGCGGGAGGAATCCGGCCACGTCACGGCACCGGCACCGCGGCGAGGACCTGTCGGATCACCGCGTCGGTATCCACGCCCTCGGCCTCGGCATCAAAGGTGAGGACGATGCGATGCCGCATCACGTCGGGGGCGAGGGCCTGAATGTCCTCGGGCATCACGAAGTCGCGGCCGCGAAGGAACGCGTGGGCGCGCGCCGTCTGGGCCAGCGCGATCGAGGCGCGGGGTGACGCGCCGTAGGCGATCATCGGTGCCAGCGCTCCGAGACCGATCGTCGCCGGCTCGCGCGTCGCGCGCACCAGATCCACGATGTAGTCCGCCAGCCGGGCGTCGAGATGAATGTCCTCGATGGCATGCCGCGCGGCCATCACCTGGGCCGGCTCGGCCAGGCGCTGCACGTCGATCGCCCCCGAGGCGCTCATCCGCATCAACACCTCGCGCTCCTCGGTCCGCGACGGATAGCCGACGCGAATCTTGAGGAGGAAGCGGTCGAGCTGCGCTTCGGGCAGCGGGTAGGTCCCTTCGCTCTCGATCGGGTTCTGCGTGGCGAGGACGAGGAACGGCTCGGGCAGCGGGTAGGAGTTGCCGCCGATGGTGACCTGCCGCTCCTGCATCGCCTCGAGCAGGGCGGACTGGACCTTCGCGGGGGCACGGTTGATCTCGTCGGCCAGCACGATCTGCGCGAAGATCGGACCCTGGCGGACCGTGAAGGCCGAGCGCTGCGCCTCGTAAATCATCGTGCCGACGACGTCGGCGGGGAGCAGATCCGGCGTGAACTGGATCCGGGAGAACGACGAGTGGATCACGTCGGCCAGGGTGCGCACCGTCAGCGTCTTCGCGAGCCCGGGTACACCTTCGAGCAAGACGTGCCCGCCGGTCAGCAGTCCGATCAGGAGCCGCTCGACCATGAGATCCTGGCCGACGACCCGCTTCCGCACTTCGGCCAGGACGGCCTGTACCGGAAAGGTCACTCAGTCCTCCTCAGGGGTCATGCCGATCGCGCGGTAGATCCCGCGCTCCTCTGCCGGCGTCAGCGGGCGCCACTCGCCGGGGGCGAGGTCGCCAAGCCGGACCGGTCCGTAGGCCACGCGGGCCAGTCGATCAACCTTGCCGCCCATCGCCTCGACCCAGCGGCGGACGATCCGGTTGCGGCCCTCGCTGAGCGTCACCTCAAGGACGCTGCGCCCCTCCTTCCCTGCACGCACGCGTACGCGCGAGGGCTGCACGACGCGCTGGTCGACCGTGATGCGCTCGCTCGCCTTCTGTTCGAATTCGGCGGTGCCGAGGCCATGCACGAGGGCGATGTAGCTGCGCGGGACGCGGTACTTCGGGTGCGTCAGCCGATGGACCGCGTCGCCGTCGGTGGTCAACAGCAGCAACCCGGTCGTCGCGACGTCGAGTCGGCCGACGTAGGTCATGCCAGCGCTGTCCGGGAGCAGGTCGAAGACCGTCTTGCGTCCCTGCTCGTCATCGGCCGTCGTCACGACGCCGATCGGCTTGTGGAAGGCGATCCACCGCTTGACCGCGAGGGTGATCACGTTTCGGCCGACGGTGACCCGGTCCTTGCCAGGCGTCACCGAGCTGCCGAGCGACGCCGTCTTCCCGTTGACCTTGACCTTGCCGTCGGTGATCAGCACTTCGGCCTGGCGGCGCGAGGCGACGCCCGCCCGGGCCAGGTACCGCTGCAACCGCATCGGTTCCGTGCTCATCCCTCTTCCACGGACGCAAGGGCACCAGCCTCGTCAGGGGACGGCTCGGCGCGATGCGGCTGGAGGGCGATCGTCAGCTCCTCCGCGCGCGGGAGATCGGCGAGGTCGTTCAATCCGAGCAGCTCAAGGAAGAGCGGCGTGGTGCCGTACAGCAACGGCCGTCCGAGGCTCTCGCTGCGGCCGACGACCTCGATGAGGCCCCGCTCCTGCAGCGTGCGGAGGACGCCGCCGGCATTGACGCCGCGGATCTCCTCGATCTCGGCGCGCCCGACCGGCTGGCGGTAGGAGATCGTCGCGAGCGTTTCCAGCGTCGCCGCCGAGAGCCGCGGCTGCCGCTGCATCGCCTGCGCGCTCGACGGCCGCGGCGAAGGTGGCGCGCGTCAGGATCTGGTAGCCCCCGGCCAGCTCGACCACTTCGATGCTGTGGCCATCGAAGTCGTAGTGTTCGCGCAGCTGGTCCAGCGCCGTGCGGACCTCGGCGGCAGAGGACTCCGGCTCCAGTCCCTCGAGTTCATCGAGGGTCAGGGGTCGGTTCGCCGCGAAGAGCGCGGCCTCAAGCAGTTGCGACAGCGGGTTCAGCGAGCTCACGGGCCACCACCAACGGTGCGAAGGGAAGATCCTGACGCACGCGGAGCAGTCCGCGTTTCGCCAGTTCCAGGATTGCCAGCAGCGTGGAGAGCACCTCCACGATGGTCGGATGCGGGCCGAACGCCTCCCGCCAGTCGAACTCCTCACGATCGGCCAGCAGCAGCTCGATACGCACCACAGCCGACTCGACGTCGAGCGGCCGGGCCACGACGCTGTGCATCTGCGGCGTCGGAATCTGCATGATGACGCGCTCGACGGCGGTCAACAGGTCGAGCAGGTCGAGCGTGATCGGCAGCGGCGGCAACGAGGCCGGCGGCGGCGGGATGAAGCCGCGCGAGAAGCGCAACGCGCGCCGCTCGGCCTGCCGCGCCATCCAGAGCGCGATCTCCTTGATCTGCTGGTACTCGAGGAGGCGGCGCACCAGCTCGGCGCGCGGATCCTCCCATCCCTCTTCGTCGCCGTGGCGCGGCAACAGCAGCTGCGCCTTCAGGCGGATCAGCCGACCGGCCATCTCGAGGTAATCCGCCGCCTGATTCAAGCCGAGGGCGTGAATCACCTTCAGGAACTGGTCGGCGATCCGGGCGACGGGGATGTCGGCAATGTCGATCTGCTCCTCGCGCACCAGGTGCAGGAGGAGGTCGAGCGGGCCGGTGAAGCCGTCGAGGTCGACGACGAAGCCCGTGTCCGGGGCCGCGTCGTCAGCCAGCGAGCCGAGAGAGAGCGTCATCGCTGAAAGATGTTCCACCCCTCGCCGACGGCGAAGGGGACAGAAAAGTGAAGCAGCTGATAGTAGCCCCACGACGCCGGCTGCATGAGCCACGTGATCGCGCTGGGCAGCAGGAAGAGAAAGCCGAAGAGGATCAGGAAACCGAAGCGATCGAGCTGTCGGTATCGCGCGCCGAGAGCGGGCGGGAGGGCGTGGTAGAAGATGCGCGACCCATCAAGCGGCGGAATCGGAATCAGGTTGAAGACCGCCAGTATCAGGTTGAGCCGCATTCCCCAGGAGAGCATCCGCTGGGCCGCATCGACGGTGGACGTCCCCACCCCGCCGAGGAGGTCATGAATGACCCCGAGCGCGACAAACAGGAGGGCGCAGCCGAGGGCGATCACGAAGTTGGTGACGACGCCGGCGCTCGAGACGATCAGGTCGCCCCGGCGGTAGTTCCGGAAATTCCGCGGCGTGATCGGCACCGGCCGGGCGCCACCGAAGGTGAACTGCCCCGAGGAAAGGATCCAGAGCCCGATCGGCAGCAGGATCGTCATCACCGGGTCGATATGGGGGAGCGGATTGAAGGTCAGCCGCCCGAGCTTGTAGGCCGTGTCGTCGCCCTGCCGGAGCGCCGCCCAGCCGTGAGCCACCTCATGCGCCACGAGGGCGAAGAGGAGCATCGGAAGGGCGAGGAACAGGTCACCGAGCAGGGGGCAATCCTTGGGGAGAAGAGGGCGTAAGGTAGCGCGGGACGGGGGGTTGGGTCAAAGCGGGGTTGGCCGCTCCCCTTGCCTGCCCGAAGCCCCTCGGCTATTCTGCTAGGCTAGCCGGGCGACCACTGTGCCCGGGATCCAGGAACCGAGTTGCCATTTTCAGGGGAAGCCCGTGCCGCGCATCAAGTCCGCCAAGAAGCGCATGCGTCAGACGAAGGTCCGCACCGCCGCGAACAAGACCCAGCGGAGCGCCCTGCGCACGGCGGTCAAGAAGGTTCGCGCCGCGGCCACGCCGGCCGAAGCCGCCGAGGCGCTGAAGGGCGCCGAGTCCGCGCTCGACCGTGCGGGGCGGAAGAACCTGGTGCACCGGAACACCGCCGCTCGGACCAAGAGCCGGCTGGCCAAGGCCGCCAACAAGGTCGCCAAGGCCTAGTTCGCTCTGCCTCTGGTTGTGCAAACCCCCGCCTGGCATCGCGCCCGGCGGGGGTTCGTGTTGTGGCCCTACCGGTCGGGCCGAGCCGACACCACACGTCCCTCGAGCTCCGTGCCCCCGACCCGCTGCCGCCCCGACAAGGTGGGCGACCAGACCCGCCACCGGTTGACGTACCAGATCCCTCCCGGCTCGCGATCGAAGTCGAGGACCCCGCCAATGCCTCCGGGAGTGACCCCGGCAAGGGCCGCCGGCAGGTACGCGAAGCGGAATCGGAGCTGACGCGGCGCCAGGTCGGTCGCGTTGACCACGAGTTCCCCGGCAATATCTCCCACCTGGGAGCGCCGTCGGGGTGCGAAGCGCAGAATCAGGGAATCCGCCGACGGGGTGGGTCGGTCCATGGAGAAGCAGTGGGTCTCCAGGAACCACGGGGAGAAGAGCACCGTGGGATCCGGGCCGTACAGCGTCCAGCTCCCCTGGCCGTCTTCCCACCGCTCGACCGCGAAGCCAAGGCGCTTCAGCGAGTCGACGGAGAGACTGTGGACCGGCCAGTTGGTGATCGGCCGGTGCAGCGTGTCGGCGATGGTGTCGAGCGTGCGGGCCGGATTGGCGCGGCGCTGCCGCGCCGTGACGCCCCGAACCGTGCGCTCGATAACCTGGGTCTCGAAGGTAATTTCGCCGTGCGCGACCGCCTGCTCGACCACCGTGAGCGCGCCGCCGAAGGCCGTGAGCAGTTCGGCAAAGGCGGCGCGATCCGTGCCGGCGTTCACGCAACTGCCGCCTGCGAACTTGACCACATCCGGCAGCGTGAAGAGTTGTCGCTCGAGCGACAGGTCGGGGAGGGTGCGAACGGCAAGCTCGACGTCGACCGAGTCGCGAGTCCCCGGCCGGAAGCCGATCGCGCGCATCGTCAAACGGTAGCGTCCGCCGGTGGAGAGGGGCACGAGGAAGCCGCCGGTCGCCGACGTGACGACCCGCTTGGTGAGATAGCCATCGGCGTCGCGGACCTCGACGATCGCCCCGGACACCGGGCGACCAGTTCCTGCCTCGACGACCTTCCCCCGAATCGCCTGGGCAGGCAATCCGATCGCGGCGCCCATCAGGAGGGCGCCGAGCAGGGCGAGGCGCCGGCTCATCACCCCACGTTCAATTCCGCCCCGCACTTCTCGCAGTACCACTCGGAGGCGGTGTTCATCGCGCCGCACTCGCTGCAGCGCAGGGTCCGACCCGAGGTGACTGTCACCGGCTCGGGCGGCGGGCCGGAGACCACAATGTCCTCGTCGAACATCGGGCGGGGCGACACGGAGCGGGAGCGGGGGTGGGCGTCGGAACGGACCGCGCCGGCTCGGCCACGGGGGTGAAACGCGCGGGGATCTCGGCCGGCATCCCGAACGACGGGATGACCCGTTCCTGTTCCGGCGGCATCCCTGTGCCAGGCCGGAAGGAGAGCGGACCGCGGTCGGACGCGGGCGGCGCCTCCGGCATAACGGCTTCATCGACCAACTCGACGGCTTCCTCAGTCAACTCGCCCGGATCGTCGAAGATCGCCAGCAGCTGCTCATCGATCTGATCGTCGACCAACTCGACTTCGTCGAGGTTGACGACATCCTGCACGGCCTCCGGCGGGGTGGGGGCGGCTTCTCGAACCGGCTCGACCCCCATCGACGTGGCTGACGCGACGGCGCCACTCGCCTCGACGTGTCGGGCGGGCGCGATGATCAGCGAGAGGACCTCCTCGAGCCGACCGGCACGTTCGGCCACGGCGTCGAGTGCCTGTTCGTGCCGGGCGACGTCCGCGGCATGTCGATCGCGTTCGGTCTCGAAGAACCCCTGATCGTATTCGCCGACCAGGTGGCGAAGTTGAGCTTCCGCGAGCGCTTCGCTGGCGGCGTTGGCCCGCTCGGCATGCGCCTCCTGCTCGGCACGATCCTCGGCGAGCTTTGCGGCAATGGCGTCGCCGTGGCCCTGCAGCCGCTCGATCACGCCGTTCAGCCGGCCCTGGTAGTCCTGGCGCACGCGATCCCGGACGGCAGGCGGGACGCTGGACCCCGCCGCGTCGATCCGCGCGAGCCACCCCGTGACGGCATCGCGCTCGGCGAGGAGCACTTCAACATCGGCAAGGTTTGGCTGCTTCGTCATGGGGCGCCGGGGGTTGCAGGTGATTCGTGAAAACTAGTGCTGGCCCGGGATTCCGGAAACGGGACACTCGGTGGAAGTATCGACCGCTGCCGCCCGACCTCGAGGTCGTCCCGGCACTCGCTCGATGGCATCACTGCCCCGAAAACACGATCCGGCCACCGACCACCGTCCGCTTGACCACACCGGGCATCGTCTCGCCAGCCCACGGCGTGTTGCGCGACCGGGAGCGGATCCGCGCCGGATCGACGACCCACTCCGCAGACGGATCGAACGCCACGATGTCGGCGACGCCGCCAACGCGCAGCGTGCCCCCGGGAAGATGCCAGAGACGGGCGGGCGCGCAACTCATCCGCTCAATCAATGTCCCCAGCGACAGCACCCCGCCGTTGACCAACTCGCGGAGGCCGAGCGAGAGCGCGGTCTCGAGCCCGATGATCCCGTTGGGGGCGTCATCGAACTCGCGCTCCTTGGCATCGTAGGTGTGCGGCGCGTGGTCGGTCGCGATGCAATCGATGGTGCCGTCGGCGAGCGCGGCGCGAATGGCCGCGCGATCGGCATCCTCGCGGAGCGGCGGATTCATCTTCGCATTGGTGTCGTAGTCGCCGACGCGTTCATGGGTCAGCGTGTAGTGATGCGGCGCCGCTTCGGCGGTGACCGACAGTCCCTGCTCCTTGGCGCGGCGAATGAGATCGACCGACCCACGCGTGCTCATGTGGCAGAGGTGGACGTGCCCCCCCGTGAGCGCCGCGAGGATGCAATCGCGCGCCACGTGGATCTCCTCGGCCGCTGCGGGAATTCCCTTGAGGCCGAGGCGGGTGGAGATGATCCCCTCGTGCATCGCGCCACCGTGCGCCAGGGGCGTGTCCTCGCAGTGATCCGCCACCGGAATGCCGAAGGTGCGCGCGTACTCCAGGGCGGTGCGCATCAACTGCGACGACATCACCGGATGGCCGTCATCGCTGACAGCGACCGCGCCAGCCGCGACCATCTCCCCGAACTCCGCGAGGCGTTCACCCTTCTGCCCCACCGAGATGCAGCCGATCGGGAAGACGCGCGCCAGGCCGGCGGCCTCGCCGCGCGACTTCACGAAGCCGACGGCCGACTGGTTGTCGATCACCGGATCGGTATTGGGCATGGCGCAGATCCCGGTGAAGCCCCCCGCGACGGCGCTGGCGGCACCGGTCGCGATCGTCTCGCGATCCTCCTGCCCTGGCTCGCGCAGGTGCACGTGCACGTCGATCAGGCCAGGCGCGACCACCCAGCCGGCGGCGTCGATCACCTGTGCGCCGTCCGGGGTGCCGACGTCACGGCCGATGGCGGCAATGCGCCCGTCGAGGACCAGCAGGTGCGTGACCTCGTCGAGGCCCTGGGACGGATCCACGACGCGACCGCCGCGGAAGAGGATCGGAGCGGTCATGCGGCCTCGCCCCCGCCGGCGCCCCAATCAGGGGAGCCACCGGCGAGCAGATAGAGCACGGCCATCCGGACGGCGACGCCGTTGGTGACCTGCGGAAGGATGACGGAGTGGGCGCCGTCGGCGACGTCGGAGTCGATCTCGACGCCGCGATTCATCGGGCCCGGATGGAGGATCAGCAGGTCCTTCGGGGCCCGCGCCAGCTTCTCGCTGGTGACGCCGAAGACCCGATTGTATTCGCGCAGGGACGGGATGAAGCCGGAGGTCATCCGTTCCAGCTGCAGGCGCAGGACGTTCAGGGCGTCGGCCCACTCGATCGCCTCCTCGATGCGCCGGAAGACGCGCACGCCAAGCGCCTCCACGTCGCGCGGGAGGAGCGTCGCCGGTCCGCACACCGCGACCTCTGCGCCGAGGCGGGTGAGGCCCCAGATGTTGCTGCGCGCCACCCGCGAATGCAGGACGTCGCCGACAATGCAGACCTTGAGTCCCTCGATCCGGCCAAAGCGGTCGCGCAAGGTGAGCAGGTCAAGCAGTCCCTGCGTCGGATGCTCGTGCATGCCGTCGCCGGCGTTGATCACGTTCGACTCGATGCGGTCGCCGAGGAAGCGCGCGGCGCCGGAGCCGGGATGGCGGATCACGACCATGTCGATCCGCATCGCCTCGAGATTGCGCGCGGTGTCGACGAGCGTCTCGCCCTTGGAGACCGAGGAGCCGGACGCCGCCACGTTGACCGTGTCGGCGGAGAGCCGCTTCTCGGCGAACTCGAAGGAGATCCGCGTCCGCGTCGACGCCTCGAAGAAGAGGTTCACGATCGTCTTGCCGCGCAGCGCCGGCACCTTCTTGATCTGCCGCTCCGACACTTCCTTGAAGGGCTCGGCGGTGTCGAGGATGGCGGTGATCTGTTCGCGCGTCAGGTGCTCGAGCCCGACCAGGTCCTTCCCCAGCAGCGACGTCGTCATGCCGACCCTCCGCGCACGAGCTCGACCCCATCGCTGCCATCGCGCTCCTGCACCGAGACCTTCACGTGATCGTGGGCCGTCGTCGTCACCGTCACGCCCACCACGTCGGCGGCGATCGGCAACTCGCGTCCGCCGCGGTCGACCAGGACCGCGAGCAGGATGCGCCGCGGCCGACCGAAGTCGGCGATCTCGTCGAGGGCCGCCCGGATGGTGCGGCCGGTGTAGAGGACGTCGTCGACAATCACGACCGTGGCGCCATCGATGGCCTGCGGCAGTCGTGTCTCGTGCACCACCGGGCGCTGCCCGATGGCTTGCAGGTCGTCGCGATAGAGCGTGATGCCGAGCGAGCCGCGGAGCAGCGGTCGATGGAGCTGGGCTTCGAGGAGGGGGGCGAGACGCTCGGCGAGTTCGACGCCACGGCGTTGGATGCCGATGAGGGCCACGCTCGGGGCGTCGGCGGTCCGTTCGACCAGTTCCGAGGCCATCCGCGCGAGCACACGTCCCATGGCCGGGGCGTCGAGAAGGCGGGATGAGGTGGGCATCGGAGGCGGAAGATAATCCGCCTACCCGTCGCCGACCACGCTCACTCGGTCGCGAGGTCCCCGACCGGTGCCAGCGCCACCGCTCCCCGACTCCGGATGACCTCGCGATAGAAGTGGAACGACTGCTTCGGGGTCCGCGCGAGCGTGCCGAAGTCGATGTGCACCAGCCCGAAGCGGCGCGCCAGGCCATGGGCCCACTCGAAGTTGTCCAGCAGCGACCAGACGAAGTAGCCGCGCAGGTCTACCCCGGCCTCGAGGGCGGCATGGGCCGCCTGGAGGTGGCTCCGGAGGTAGGCGACGCGCTCGGGATCGGCCACCAGGCCGTCGACCGGGGGCGGGTCGTCGTAGGCCGCGCCGTTTTCGGTGACGACCAGCGGGATGTTGCCGTAGCGGTCGGTGAGTTCCAGCAGCGTCAGCGTGAGCCCCCTGGGGACCACCTCCCAGTCCATCGCGGTGTGCGGCGCGCTCTCGACGCGGACGCGCGCCTCCTCGACCGGCGGGTTGGCGGGATCGTGCCGGACCAGCACCCGCGTGTAGTAGTTGATGCCGACGAAATCGATCGGCTCGGCGATGCGCGCGAAGTCGCGCGGATCCGGATCGTGCCAGTGCTCCCCGAGCAGGGCGGGCAACGCGTCGGGGTAGCGACCGAGCAGGATCGGATCGAGAAACATCTGGTCGAAGTAGACGTTGCCGCGGTGGGCGGCGGCCATGTCCGCCAACATCGAACTGGCGGGCTCGCGCGGCTCGATGTTGACCACGATGCCGATCTCGTCGACTCCCTCGGTCCGGGCGGCCCGCACCGCCTGCCCGTGGGCCAGCAGCAGGTGATGCACCACGCGCGGCACGGCCGCGAGGTTCCGGTGGCCCGGCGCGCCGGTGCCCCGGAAATAGCCACGGTCGGCAATGATGCGCGGTTCGTTCAGGGTGGCCCAGGAGGCGACGCGATCGCCGAAATGCCGGAAGCAGAGCGTGGCATACTCGGTGAACCAATCCGGACTGTCTTCGTGCAGCCACCCGCCGTGGTCATCGAGGGCCGCGGGCAGGTCCCAGTGGTAGAGGGTAGCCCACGGGGCGATGCCGGCTTCGAGCATTGCGTCGAGCAGGCGGTCGTAGAACGCGAGGCCGGCCGCATTCACGCGACCGATCCCGTCGGGAAAGATCCGACCCCAGGCAATCGAGAAGCGATACGCCGGCAGCCCGAGCTGGCGCATCAAGGCGATGTCCTCGGGCCAGCGATGATAGTGATCGCACGCGAGGTCGCCCGTGGTGCCGTCAGCGATGGTGCCGGGAGTGTGCGCGAAGCGGTGCCAGATCGAAACGCCGGCGCCATCGGCGAGCGGATGTCCCTCGGTCTGGTAGGCCGACGTCGCGGCGCCCCAGACGAAGTTGGTCGGGAAAGTGGTCGATCGAGTCATCTGTCATGATAACCCGATGCGCTGCGATGCCGAGGCTAGCCGAGTCGCTCGAGCGCTGCGAGCTCCCGTCGTCGCGCGGTAGGGGCCCATGCGTGCATCCCGATCGGCATCAAGCCCGCCTCGCCGAAGAGACGTCGATAGGTGCTGGCGCGCCGCGGCTGGAAGCCGTGATGGTCCCCTTCGCTGGCGTCATCGCGCGTGAAGGTCGGCAGGAACGCCACGCCACCGATCAGCGGCACCATGGCCGCGAGGGACCGCCGCAGGACCGGCGTCGGGAGATAGTGGAGGACATCGGCCGCGACGACGAGATCGAAGGGGCCATCGAGGCCGAGCTGGTCGAGCGTCTCCAGCGTCCCGAGGCGCAGGTTGCGGCGGCGGCCGTGGCGGGCGACCGCCCACTCGCTGCTGTCGACACCGGCATAGCGCGCATGCGGCCGGAGGCGGTGCAGGAGCGGTTGCCACCGCCCCTCCCCCGCCCCCGCATCGAGCACCGACCGGATCGGTCGGCAGAGCAGTTGTTCGGACACCGCCACGGCAAAGGTCACCTGACGGGCCAGATCGGCCCGTGACCCGACGCTGTGCGCCGGGTCACGGTACCACCGATCGAAATACGCCTGGTCGTAGCGCTTCGGCACGACTACTTGCGCCGACCGCCACCACCCTCCTCGTGATCATCGTCGTCCTGGCCCTGCAGCTGGAACGGGTTGCCGCTGAACATGCTGGCGGTGCGCTCCACCCGAAGTACCTGCTTCGAGATGGTCCCACCCACGCGGACAATCACCAGATAGTCGCCCGGCTGGGCGGCGCCGCCACGGCCACCGAAGCCGCCACCGCCGCCTCCACCAAAGCCCTGTGCGGCACCCGGCAACGTGACCAAGCCGGCGACCGTGCGGGCCAGCGCGCTGTCCGCCCCGGCGGCCTGGGCCAGCAGACCGGCGGCACCACCTGCGCCACGTCCGCCGCCACCACCACCACCACCGCCGCCGCCCTCACCCGGACGCTCGACCCACGCTGGCGCCTGTCCGCCGCCCGCGGCACCACGGCCACCGCCGCCACCCTGACCGCGTCCACCGGCGCCCGGGAAAGCCCCCGCGGGATTCTCGATCAACTTGCGAACCCGCGCGAGCGCGGCGGTATCCGCCCCCGCCTTCTTGAGCGAATCGAACACCGTGTTCCGACGCTTGATCGTGAGCAGCGAGTCACGACGCTGCGACGGGGTCTGCGCTCGCGGCGCGGCCGGCGGCGGGGTGATCTGGAAGCCCCAGGTCACCCGGTGCAACCCGACGGCCCCCGGACCGGTGAGCCGACTGACCGTGTCGCCCGCCGCGTTGACGATCAGGATCGACGCGGACGAGGCCGCGCCGGCGGCCGAGACGCGGTAGCTGATCTCGGCCCCGTAGGCGGGTGAATTGGCCCGGAAGAGGGCCTGTCCGGTCGACTCGCCGTTCATCGGCGCCTGGGTGTATTGCACCGCCGTCTTCGGCTTGAACTGCGCGACGGCCAGCGCCATCACGCTGTCGCTCATCTGCGGGAGCGGCGTGACATCGACGATCCAGATGGAGCGGCCGTGAGTGCCGGCGATCAGCTCGCGATCGCGCGGATGGATCTTGAGATCATGCACCGGCACGGTCGGCAGGCCGTTCATGAACTTCTGCCAGGATCCGCCCTTGTTCAGCGACAGGTACGCCCCGACGTCGGTGCCGACATACAGCACGTTCGGATTCGCCGGGTCCTCGCGCACGACGTGCGCGAAGTCGACGCCGCCGGTCGGGAGGTTGGCGACGATCGACTTGAAGGTCTTGCCGTAGTCGCGGGTCATGTAGACGTACGGCGTGAAGTCGCCGGTGCGATGCCCGTCGAAGGTGATGTAGACCGTGTTCGTGTCGGCGTACGACGGCTCAATGCGCGAGACGTACGTCCCGGCCGGCACACCAGGGAAGCGGCCCGTGAGTTCCTCCCACGAGGCGCCGTCGTTTCGCGTGAGCCAGACGCGGCCGTCGTCGGTGCCGGCGTACAGCAGCCCCGGCCGGACATACGACTCGGCCAGCGAGACGATCGTCCCGAACGTCTCGGCGCCGGTGGCGTCGGTGGTGATGCCGCCCGTCGTGCGCGTCGACACGCGGATCTTCATCGTGTCGGCGTAGCTGAGGTCGGGCGAGATCGGATACATGTCGTCGCCGCGCTCGACCGACTTCATCACCCGGTTCGACCCGGCGTAGAAGGTCTTGCTGTTGTGCGGCGAGATGAAGAAGGGCGTGTTCCAGTTCCAGCGCAGCGTGAGCGCGGCCGAGTCCGCGGCGATCATCGCGGTGATCTCGGCGATCCGCTTCTTCGTGGCGGGGGTCGCTGCCGTCGGGCTCTCCTCGAGCACCGCGATCGTGTCACGCCACGCATTGGCGCGGGCACGCCACGTCGGCTTCGGGAGGTTCGAGCTTTCGCCGGTCAGCAGGTTGGTGCGGCTCATGGCGCCGCCCTGCGACTCACCGTAGATCACGTTCGGATCGGTCGGGTCCTGGGCCGTCACGAAGCCGTCGCCACCATTGAAGGTGAACCACATCGAGTTGGTGATCGGGCCCTGCTGGCGCCGGCTCGGGCCGCACCAGGCGCCGTTGTCCTGCAGGCCGCCGCAGACGTTGTACGGCGTCGCGAAGTCGAAGGACACGGCGTAGAACTGGCCGATGGCGAACGAGTTCGGGAACCACCAGTTGCCGCCCTTGTCGAAGGAGATCCCGATCCCGCCGTCGTTGCCGACGACCATCCGGTTCTCGTCGTTCGGATCGAGCCACATCGCGTGGTGGTCGACATGGAGACCGACCGTGGTCTGCCGGACCGTCTTGCCGCCGTCGGTCGAGAAGTTGACCGGCGTGGACGACCAGTAGACGCGATCCGGATTCTTCACATCGACGCGGACCTGCGAATAGTAGAACGGCCGCGTGTTGTTGTTGGCCATCTTGGTCCAAGTCGCGCCGCCATCGGCCGAGCGGTAGAGGCCCGACGGCGAAACCGCCGGCGTGCCGACTCCCGTCTTCCCCTTCGGATTCGCCACGGTGTCGGCCTCGACCAGCGCATACATGATCCTGGCATTGCTCGGCGCGATGGCCAGGCCGATGCGGCCCTTCATCGTCTCGGGGAAGCCGCCGCCCTTGACCTCGGTCCAGGTCTCGCCCGCATCGGTGCTCTTCCAGAGCGCGCTGCCGGGGCCGCCGCTCTTCAGGAAATAGGGGCCGCGCACGCGCTCGTAGCTGGAGGCGAAGAGGACGTTCGGGTTGGTCGGATCCATCGCAACATCGATGAAGCCGGCCTTGTCGCTGATGAACTTCACCAGGCGCCACGTCGCCCCGCCATCGGTCGTCTTGTAGAGGCCGCGCTCGGGGTTGCTGTTCCAGATGGCGCCCAGCGCGGCGACGTACACGATCTGCGGATTGGTCGGGTGCACGATGATGCGCGCGATCGTCTGCGTCTTCTCGAGCCCCATCAACTTCCAGGTGAGGCCACCGTCCATCGACTTGTAGATGCCCTGCCCCGGTGAGACGGAGTTGCGGGAGTCATCTTCGCCCGTCCCCGCCCAGATCTGCATCGTGTCGCTCGGCGCGATCGCGAGGTCGCCCATCGAGACGACGCGTTCGTTGGTGAAGAGCGGGCGGAAGGTCACGCCGCCATTCGTCGTCTTCCAGATGCCACCCGCCGCCGCCGCGACGAAGAAGGTGCGCGACGGTGACGGAATCCCCTCGACGTCGGTGACCCGGCCCTGCATGTTGGCCGGGCCGATCTCACGCCAGCGGAAGGCGTTGAGCGTGGCGGAGTCGAGGGGGGTCGAGAGCTGGGCAGACAAGGGGGCCACGGCGCCGAGGAGCAGGCACGTGGCGGCAGCGCGGACGTAGGCACGTCGCATCAGGCGGACTCGTTGCTGGAGGAAAAGCCGGGGGGACGCCGGTCACCCCCTTTACGGGGGAATCCTTCGAAAGGTTGACCTGCGAACCGCCGGATGGGAAGGGGTCGCCCGACCCACCGCCCATCCGACCCGATTCACGGAAGCGTCGCCTCCCGAAGGACGACCGTCCCGCGCCCGATCGCGCGAATTCCTCGATGCGCCATGTGGCCACCCTTGGCGGCCGGGGCCGCGGTCGCAGCCGCGGGGGCCGAGGGCAACTCCGTCCAGGCCACCACCACGCGCCCACCGTGGATGGCCATCACCGGATTCGCGACGGAACGGCCCGGCTGACTGAGTGGCTGGGCCGGCCCGAAGCTCGCGCCATCCGCTCCCGTCCGTCGGAGCAGGATGGTAGGCGAGGCGGTCGTGCCGTCGTCCCACACCGCCAGCACGCCGCCCGCCGGTTGAGCCGCCAGTTGGACGTGCGCGGGCCGGGACGTCTCGGCCACGCCGAGCGCCACGGGTGCCCCGAAGGTCTCGGCGCGGTCCGCAGAACGGGCGTACCAGACGCCTGCCGCGCCGCTCTTCCCGGTCCACCACGCGACATGCAGCTGGCCCGTCGCGTCGACCATGATCGAGGGGCCCGCCCGAGGGCAGCCATCGAACGACCAGCCGTCGGCATGGACGCGGCGCGGCGATGACCAGGTCGATCCCCCATCGTCGGACCGCGCGACCACGATGTCACGCATGTTGCCGTCATAGACATGCCGCCAGGCCAGATAGAGGGTCCCGTCCGGCGCACTTGCCAGCGCGGTCCGGCAGCACTCGCAGGTCTCGCCGCCGTCCACCAGAGTCTCGCGGGCCCACGTGGCGCCGTGATCGGTCGAGTGCGTGACCCACACGCCGGCCTCACCGGCCGCGCCGCCAAGCCAGGACAGCACCAGGCCACCCGAGGGCATCACGTGCAGCGCGTGGAAGGAGTGCGCGCCGAAGACGCCATCGTGACTGACGGTGATCGGCGCACTCCAGCGGGTTCCTCCGTCGACAGAGCGGATGTAGCGAATCGCCTCGAGTGGCTGCTTCGCGGCGGAGTCGTCCTTCACCACCACGTAGATGGCGTGCAGGGTCCCGTCGGCGCCGAACGCCAGCTTGGGCGGCGCCTCGCTGCGTCCCTCGATCGGACCGAGCGTGTCACGGATCTCCGTCGGTGCGCCATCGTCGAGGGCGACATAGAGCCGGCCATCGGTGCCGCCGGCTGGCGCGGACACCCACGCCGCGGCGCGGTGCCCTGACGGCGAGAAGGCCACCATCGGGCCGATGCCCACCGCGGTGGACGTGGTCACCTCGCGTGCCGCATCGAAGGCGAGCGGGGGCTCGCCTCCGACGCAACCCGCGAGCAGGACCGTCACGCCAATCGCGTGACGGATGGAGACCCAGCGGCTACCCGGCCGGTCAGAGGCCATACTGCAGGCTCCCCACCAGCGTGCGCTGCGGAAAGGGATGGAAGAGGAAGTACTTCCGGTTGTTGAGATTGTCGATGCCGAGTGCCGCGGTGAGATGCCCATCCAGCCGGTAGGTTGCCCGCGCATCGGCGACGAACCAGGAGGAGAAGCCCTGATAGGTGTTCGGGTTCACGTCCGCGTTGTCGAGCGTGGTGTAAATGTCGCCGCTGTACCGGCCCGCGAGCGACAGCGACAGGCGGTCCGTCGCCCGGTAGGTCGCGTTCGCGGTGGCGCGCCAATCCGGGAGGTTCGGCACGCGCTTCCCGATGGCCGTCCCCGCCGGTGCCGAGGCACTGGCCCGCCCAGAGAGTGCCAGCGTCTTGGCGTCGACGTAGGTGACGCTGGCGGAAAGGTCGAGCCGCGGCAGCAGCGCCGCCGCGCGGGTCACCGCCAGCTCCACGCCCCGCGCGCGGATGTGATCCACGTTGGAGAGGTACGAGTACAACGTGGCCGAGTTGGGCACCAGCGGCTGGAACTGGGCGATGATCGCGTCGTGGACGTCATCCTGGAAGAGTGCCAGCTGCACCAGGGTGCGATCGAACTGTCCTGCGATCCGCACTTCGGCGGAGAGGGCATCGTCCGGCTTCAGGTCGGGCGCCGGCGAGGTGAACGTCTGCCCCGTGGTCACCAACTGGTAGAGCTCGGTCGCGGTCGGAAAGCGGTACGCCTGCGCCAGGGACGCGGTCACCGACCACGGAGACTCTGGCGCCCAGCGCAGCGAGGCCTTGGGCGAGAAGCGCGCCTCGCTGACCTCTGCCTGCCGCACTGTCGTGGCGCCATTGGTGTTCACGCCATCATACGCACGCCACCCTTCGTAGCGACCACCCACGGTGAGCGCGAGCGTCGGCGTGAGGCGCACACGATCCTGGACCCACGCTGCCTGCGTCCGCGTCTTGCCATCGCCACGAGTCGCGAGCGAGGTCGCGGTCGTCGCGGTGCCAGTGGTCCAATCGGCAAGATTGTAGCTCGGGTTCACCAGGGCGTAGGCGTCGTAGTGCAGGCCAGCCGTGACCGTGTGACGTGCCTCGGCGCCGCCGCGTTGCCAGGCCCCCTTCAAGTCGAGCGTCGACCACCCGGTCCCGTCGAGGAGCGAGAGCCGGCCGGCGGCGCCGACCGAGGTGCCGTTGGCCGCTGCGGTCGACGGCGAGCGCTGCTGATCGGTGTCGAAGCGGTAGCGCGTCGCGACGACCTCGCCGTTCCACGCGCCGCGCGAGGTGGTGCGCACTGCCAGGCTGTGCGACGTGTGCCACTGACTCAGCCGATTGCTGCCGGTGGCAAAGCCGGACTGCCCCGCGTAGGTGGCCACGCCCGCCCCCGTGCGCAGGTACGACTCGGCGCCCGATTCCGAGCTGTTGTTCCAGATGCCGAAGGTGTACGCCGCCCGCAGGGTCGGCGTGAGATCATACGCCAGCTTCACCTTGCCGTTGGTCATGTCCGTCTGCAGCAAGCCGGTGGCGCCGAGAATGTTGGCCGTGCCGCCGAGCTTGTTGCGTTCCGCAATCCCGCCGGTGGTCCCGGCCGGAAACGAGCTGCTCGTCACATACGCGAGCGGTTGACTGTTGCTCCGCTGATAGTTGCCACTCGCCCAGAAGGCGAACCGGCCGTAGCGATTGCCGACGTTGGCAGCAGTCTGGAGCGTGCCGTAGTTGCGCGACGTGCCGTACAGGTCAAAGGACTGACTGGCGAAGGTCTGCGACAGCGACGCTTCCAACCGCTCGGGCAGCCGGGTGGAGATCTCGATCACGCCGCCGAGCGAGTTGCCGGCGTAGGCCGCCGAGTAGGGGCCCTGCATCACATCGACCCGCGCGATTTCCTGAGGGGAGATCAGCCCCCATCGCGGCGCACCGATGGTGTTGTTGTTCCCGATCAGCGCCGACAGCGGCACGCCATCGGCGAACACGAGGGAGCGCGCCGACGAGGAGACCCCCCACACCCGCGTCTGGACGGTGGCCTGGTTGTCGCCGTAGTTGCGCTTCCGAAGGAAGATGCTCGGGAGGTACTTGAGGACATCCTGCGCATCGAGGGCGTTGACGGTCCGCTCCGCTTGCGCCGCCGTGATGCTCGCGGTCGTCGGGAGCGTCAACTTCTGGAGCAGCGGAAGAGCGGCCGTATCGCCATCGGTGGTGCGGCGCTTGAACGCCACCCCGATGTCCGGGAGCCGTTGGACCGAGTCACGCTTCACCTGGGCCGTGAGCGGGAATGCGGTAACGAGGAGCAGTAGCGAACAGAGGGGAACCGCGGCCCGAAGGCGAGGGCGAGGGTGAAACACACCAGACATGGATGAACTCCACAGCGTAGATGGGCGGCCCGGGTGGGCCACGACATGTGCGCCGCCCTACCCTGGAGGGGCAGGCGGCGTGGACTGACACGGTGGGCGCCTGGGCGCCCGTGTCAGACGCTGGGAGGTGCGGTGGTTGGGGGGAGTCGGTCCACCGGCCGCGAGGGCACGGTGGATTCAATCGCTGGCCAGGCGGCACGCGCTGCCGGCTGCGCCACCATGGTGACGACGAGGATCTGCGCCTGCGGCGCGCCGACGAGCGCGGGTGTGTGGCAACTGCCGAGGCAATCGCATGTCCCGGCGGCGTGGTGGTGTGCGTCGGGGGGCGGCGTCGGCGCGGCCGGCGCCGCGTGCGACATCGCGTGCGAGTGACCTGCCATCTGGACCACTTCCACACCCTGCACCGCCGGCGGCGCCTGCGCCGTGACCGCTGCCGGACAAGGGTGGAGCAACGTCAGCAACTGCCCCCCCACACCGGGGAGAGCAGCAACAGGAGGGCCGAGAGTCCGCGGAGGGGTCTGCGCGTGGTGATCACGCCGGGGAAGTTAATTCCGTGTCGGTCGGTCGGGGATGGGGGGGCGTGCGTCGGCTGATCCGGGCCGCCAGCAGCGCGATCAACACGACCGCGAAGGCGATCGGCGTCGAGGTGTCCAGCTTCACGAGCCAGAGGTAGTGAAAGACCCCGAGGACCGCCGCGATGTAGACCGCCTTGTGCAGCGTGTTCCATCGCTTGCCGAGGCGACGGATGGCCCAGGCACTCGACGTCAGCGCCAGCGCGAGGAGGATCAGGAACGCCGAGAAGCCGACGGTGATGTACGGGCGCTTGAGGATGTCGTAGTAGATCTCGCCCCACAGCAGCGACTGGTCGAAGACCAGGTAGCACCCCATATGGGCCACGGCGTAGGCAAAGGCCCAGAGCCCGATCGGCTTGCGCAGCCGGACCAGGGGGTTGATCCCGGTGACCTTCCTCAGCGGCGTGATGCAGAGTGAGAGCAGCAGCAGCACGAGCGTGGTCGTACCCGTGAAATGCTCCAGCTTCTCGGCGGGGTTGGCGCCGAGATCGATCGCGGTGATGCCAAGCACGCCGAGTCCGAGGTAGATCCCGGGGCCGAGGCCACCGATGATCACGGCCGGGCGCACGACCCGGCCGATCCATTGCGAGGCTGTCATCCGGTCAGTAGAGCTTGCGGGGATCCATCCCGGCATACATCGACGCCACCTGATCGGCGTAACCGTTGAACGGCAGCGTCGGATGCTTCAGGAAGTCGCCGATCCGCCGCTCGCGCGCCTGACTCCAGCGCGGGTGGTCGACCGCGGGATTCACGTTGGCGAAGAAACCGTACTCGTCCGGTGCCAGCAGCTGCCAGCTGTTGCGGGGTTGCTGCTCGACGAAACGGATCTTGACGATCGACTTGCCGCCCTTGAAGCCGTACTTCCACGGCACCACGAGGCGGAGCGGCGCGCCGTTCTGGTTGAGCAGCGTCTTGCCGTAGATCCCGGTGGCGAGCAACGTGAGGGGGTGGCGCGCTTCGTCGAGGCGAAGCCCCTCGACGTACGGCCACGGCATGAGGTCACTCTTCTGCCCCGGCATCTGGATCGGGTCATAGAGCGTGTGGAACTCGATGTACTTGGCCTTGGGGCCCGGCTCGAGCTTGGCGATCAGGTCCTTCAGCTGAATGCCGTTCCAGGGGATCACCATCGACCACGCCTCGACGCAGCGATGGCGATAGGTCCGGTCGACGACGGGCAGCCCCTTGAGCAGGACGTCGAGATCGTAGGTTCCGGGCTTCTTGACGTCGCCCTCGACCCGCACCGACCAGGGCCGCGGCCGCAAAGTGTGCGCGTTCTCGGACGGATCGCCCTTGCCGGTCCCGAACTCGTAGAAATTGTTGTAGGTGGTGATGTCCTTGTAGGACGACGGCTTGAGGTCACCGCCCTGCTGCCAGCGCCGTCCGAGCGCGGCGAGGTGCCCCGGGGTGATCGCGACCGCAGCCAGCCCCACCGAGGCGAGCCACGCGCGGCGCGAGAGGTAGAGCGACTCGTCGGTGATCTCGGCGGTGCGGATGTCGGGGGGACGGCGGATCAGCACGGGCAGGGCTCCGGGGGGAGGGTTCACAGATCCTACGCCCGAGAGGCGACTTCGGTTCCCACAACGGACAGGGAGGGATTCGAACCCTCGAGACGGCGTAAACCGCCTAAACGCGTTCCAGGCGTTCCTCTTCAACCACTCGAGCACCTGTCCAGACGCAGTCAGTGGCCCTGCGCGGGGCGGAAAGTAGCCGGGGGACGGCACCGGAGCCAACCGGGCCGCCCCCGGGGCGGGCCCTAGTGGCCGCCAGCCGGCACTGGACCGGGGTTGCCGACGCGGAGCATCCCGACTGCTCCCTTGGTCGCATCGGCGAAGGCATGGCTCACGAACGGATAGATCCCCGGCTCGGTCAACCGCGCCTCGAAGATCACCCCACCACCAACCGGGACGTTGAAGGTCTGGACGCCTTCCAGCGGCGGGCCAAAACCGCCGACGCGCACCCGGTCAAAGATCCCGCCGACCAGGTGAAAGGCCGAGACCCGGTTCGGACCGGCGTTCACCACGTAGAAGCGCACCAACTCGCCCGGCGTGACGGCCAACGGATGGGCGGCGTACTGCCCGGCGACGCCGTTGAAGACGACGTGGTCGGGGGTCAGGTCGAGCAACTGCCCCCAGTCGAGCGCATGCAACGAGTCCGGCCCCGACGGAGGCGTGAGGTAGAACTCACTCTGCACGAGGACAAACTCGCGCGCGGCAGGCAGCGGCCGCACTGGGTCCACCACGATCGCGCCGTACATCCCGTTGGCGATGTGCGCCGCCACCGGCGCGGTGCCACAATGGTACATGAACGCGCCGGGCACGCGGGCCACGAACTGGAATGAGAGCGAATCGCCCGGATTCACATTCACGTAGGCACGGCTGGGTGCGATCTCCGCGGCGTGGAAGTCCATCGAATGCGGAATCGGGGCGCGGTTGACGATGGTGAAATCGACGGTGTCGCCAACGGTGACGCGAACGACCGGCCCCGGCACGACCGAATCGAAGCTCCAGCCGTCGTAGCGAACGCCGGGGGCGATCACGTGACGCACGTGCGAGGTGGTCATCCGGACCGCGTGTCGGCGCGCGGTGCTCCGCGGCGGCGCTTCGGCGGCACGGTGCAGCGGGACGGCCGGATCGTTCACCTTCGCTTCGCCGTGCGACATCGCTGCCGGGGACGCGCCGGTCGGCGCAGTGCGTGAATCCGTCGACGGAGTTTCGGCGGGTCGCTCAGCGGTCTTGCCGCCGCATGCAGCAAGGAGCAGAGCGAGCAGCAGTGTGCGTGAGGACATGGTGGGCTCAGGGTGGGGGGAGTGCGGAAGGTAACGCGCTGCATCGGCTGGCCCAATGGGCGCAAATGCGATACCCTTCCCCTCAGTCCAACGATGGACCCTTCTCCCTCCGTTCCCGGGACCCCAATGCGTCGCCGCTCCCGCTTCCTCCCCCTCGTGGCCTTCGTGGCCGCCTGTGCCGGCAACTCGGCCGCACCCAGCGCAGCCCAGACGCCGCGCAACCTTGCGGTGATTCCGCCGGCCCATCCCGGCTGCGCCCCCTTGCCGGCCCTCGACTCGATCGGCCTGCTGCGCGATGTCTTCCGGCTGGCCGCCGATTCGATGCGCGGCCGAGCACTGGGCTCCCTCGAAGGCGCAAAGGCCCGCGACTTTCTCGCCTCGCGCTTCGACGCCCTGGGGATCGCGACGCTGCCGCCGGGGAGGTTGCATCGCGTGCCCGTGATCGCGGCACCGAGGAACAACAACATCGACCACGCCTTCAACGTGGTCGGGGTCATCCGCGGCAGCGCCTTCCCCGAGGAATACATCGTCGTGACGGCGCATTACGATCACGTCGGTGTGGGTCGCGCGGTCGACAACGATTCGATCTACAACGGGGCGGACGACAACGCCTCGGGTGCAGCCGCACTCGTCGCGCTGGCCGCCCACTTCCGGAAGGTGCCGCCGCGACACACGATCGTGATCGCCGCGGTCGATGGCGAGGAGCGCGGGATGCCGGGCAGCCGCGGATTCGTCGATGCCCCGACCGTGCCGCTGGAGAAGATCCTCGTGAACGTGAACATGGACATGGTCGGGCGCAACGCGAAGGGGGAGGTCTACGCCTCCGGCCCGGGGAAGTACCCCCAGCTCCTCCCGCTCGTGCAGGCGACGGCGGCGTGTTCTCCGGTGACGACGCTGATCGGGCACGATACGCCGGCGGCAGGACCGGGGAACGACTGGACCAACCAGTCTGACCAGGGGTCGTTCCACCGGAAGGGGATTCCCTTTGTCTACTTCGGTGTCGAGGACCATCCCGACTACCACAAGCCGAGCGATACCCCCGAGCGACTGATGCCGGGCTTCTACGTCGGCGTGGTGCGGACCGTGGCGGACTTCATTCGACGTTTCGACGAGGCGCCGGTGGCGCGGGCCCCGACGCAGTGAGCTGATTCGGCTCCGGGTGGCGCATGAAGGGGGAGAGCCCTCTTCCCCATCCGGAGTCGATCCCATGCGTCGCATTCGCTTCTCCCTGGCCGCCATGCTGCTCGCCGCCCTGAGCGCGTGCGGTGGTGGCACCGAACCCACCACGCCACCCGCGACCACCGGCAGCCTCACCGTCCAGGTGCAGGGACTGACCGGCGGCGGCACTCCGTCCCTGCAGGTCACCGGGCCCAACGGATTCACCACCACCCTCACGTCGGCACAGACACTCACCGGCCTCGCACCGGGGAGCTACAGCGTCGCGGCGGCGCCCGTCGCGGGAACACTGTACGCCTTCGCCGGCCCCGCCACGCCGGCGAGCGTGCAGGTCAGCGTCGGTGGCAGCGCCAGCGTGACGGTCACCTACACGGCGTCGTCTGGTGCATTGAACCTCGTGATCGAGGGACAGCCTGCTGGTGTGCTGCCGTCGGTGCAGCTCGCCGGCCCCGGAGGCTTCACCCAGACGCTGACCGCGTCGACCACGCTCAGCAATCTGGCCCCGGGCAGCTACACGGTGACCGCGCCAATGGTCTCCGATGTGGGCATCGGGTACGTCGCGACGAGCGGCGCCACCGACGTGACCGCCGGCGCGACGGCGGCGCGGACCATCACCTACGCACTGGCCGTGAACGCCCGCAGCACCACGGAGCGTACCGACGACTCGGCGCTGCCGCAGGTCAAGTTCCTCTACGTCCTCCCTTCCGATGGGGCAGACCGCAACCTCGATACCGATCGCACCATTCACCGCACGGTCTCGTCGTGGCAGCGCTGGTTCGCGGGCCAGGCCGGTGGGCGGCGGTTCCGCTTCGACACGTTCCAGGGAGCGCTCGACATCGCCTTTGTTCGGCTGGCCCGCACCGAGGCACAGTACGCCGGCTACGGCATCACGATGCGCGACTCGCTGGAGAAGGACCTGGCCGCGCTCGGCTTCAACAGCGCCACCAAGGCGTACGCCGTGTACTTCGATGGCATCAACACCACCGCGTGTGGCAGCGCGCCGCGTCCACCGGCGCTGCCCGGGCGGATCGCCGGCCTCTACCTGAAGGGAACCCCGCCGGGGGCGCCCGGCTGCGCCACCAATGCCTTCGCGGCGTCGCCCACGTCGGCTCCGGGCTACCTCGAGTTCATCGCTGTGCACGAGATCCTGCACATTCTGGGAATCGTCGACGCCGCCGCGCCGAACCATGCCTTCGACGGCCACGTCGGCAATGACCCGCGCGATCTGATGTACGCCGGGGCTCAACCGTGGACACCTTCGCTGCTGGACGCCACCCGCACCAACTACTTCAACACGACCTCGCTCGGCGGCCTGATCAACCTGGCCCAGTCGCCCTATCTCGTCGTGCCCTGACCCGGGCACCGACATGCGTCCGGAGGGGGACGCCGACCTCGTCTCCCCCTCCGGACTTGTGTTGATCGCGACCGGGGAGGCAACTTCGGGGGTTCCCCGAACAGTGCTCCCCACCCCGCCCGAGGCGCCCGCATGCGCTCCTTCCGTTCCGTGATCTTCG
This sequence comes from Gemmatimonadota bacterium, assembly GCA_016720805.1. Classification (NCBI taxonomy): domain Bacteria; kingdom Pseudomonadati; phylum Gemmatimonadota; species Gemmatimonadota bacterium. The sequence goes on from JADKJZ010000009.1 coordinate 90,381, forward strand.
CCGGCGGCCTGTTGCTGGCCGTCGCCCTCCCCATCGCCGCGCAGCAGGTCACCGCGGCCGATTACGCCCGTGCCGAACGCTTTCTGGCCGCCGCGACCACCCCGCTGGTGACCGGGGGTGCCGGCCGAGCCACCTGGCTGAGCGGTGACCGGTTCTGGTACCGCAAGGCGACCGGTACCAAGGGAGAGTTCTTCCTGGTGACCCCCGCCTCGAAGAAGGCGGTCCCGCTCTTCGACCATGCGGCCTTGGCCGCCCGGCTGAGCAGCGTCACCAAGACGACGATCTCGGCTGAGGCCCTGCCGTTCCAGACCCTCGACCTCTCGGCCGACGAGAAGACCGTCACGGTGGCGGCTGCCGGACGGCGTTGGGCGTGCGACCGCGCCGGGAAGGTCTGCACCGATGCGGGAGTTGCCACGGGCGGGGGCGCCGCGGGTGGCTTCGGCGGCCGCGGTGGCGGCGGTGGGCGCGGCGGCGCGGGCGGGCTGAGCGTCACCTCGCCCGACAGCAGCAAGGCGGTGTTCATCCGCGACTGGAACCTCTGGGTCCGCGACGTCGCCAGCGGCAAGGAGACGGCGCTCACGACCGATGGCAAGCCCAACTATGGCTACGCCACCGACAACGCCGGCTGGACCACCAGCGACCGGCCGGTCGTCCTTTGGTCCCCGGACTCCAAGAAGATCGCCACCTTCCAGCAGGACCAGCGCAAGGTCAGCGACATGTACCTGGTCAGCGTGGTGGCCGGCCCGCCGCAGCTCCGGGCGTGGAAATACCCGCTGCCGGGCGATAGCGTCGTGACGATGATCGAGCGGGTGGTGATCGACGTGCCGAGCGCCACCGTCACGCGGCTCAAGATGGCGCCGGACCAGCATCGTTCGACCCTCGGCGACAACATCTCGATGAACGACGTGAAGTTCTCGCCCAATGGCAGTGAACTGGCGTTTGCCTCCGTCTCGCGCGACCACAAGCAGGTGTGGGTACGGCTGGCCAACACGAGCACCGGCGAGGTCAAGGCCGTGATGCAGGAGACGTCGCCGACGCAGTTCGAGTCGCGGAGCGGCTGGCGCGTCTGGTGGACCACCCGCGAGATCCTCTGGTACTCGCAGCGCGAGGACTGGGGTCGCCTCTACCTGTACAACCTCGACAACGGCCAGCTGAAGCGGACCGCCACGAATTGCGCCTGCAACGTCTCGGCGATCGTCCGCGAGGATGAGCCGACGCGCACCATCTGGTTCACCGGGCTCGGGGGCGACCCGAAGGGCGACCCGTACTTCCGCCACCTCTATCGGGTGAACATCGACAAGGATCCGATCGTCGCGCTCACTCCGGAAGACTTCGAGCACGACGCGCAGCTCTCGCCGAGCGGCAAGTACGTCATCTCGACGCACTCCACTCCTGATACGCCTCCGGTGACGGTGCTGCGCGACGCCACGGGCAAGATCCTGCAGGAGCTCGGTCGTGTCGATGTCTCGAAGCTCACGGCCACCGGTTGGACCCCGCCGATGCGGATCACCATGAAGGGTCGCGACGGCACGACCGACATCTACGGCGTCCTCTTCCGGCCGAGCACCTTCGACCCGTCGAAGAAGTATCCGATCATCAACCAGATCTACCCCGGGCCGCAGACGGGCAGCATGGGGTCTCGTGCCTTCTCGCCCGCCCGCGGGGACGCCGGTGCGCTCGCCGAACTCGGCTTCATCGTGGTGCAGATCGACGGCATGGGCACGCCGAATCGGAAGAAGTCGTTCATGGATGCCTACTACGGCAAGATGGGCGACAACACCCTGCCCGATCAGGTGGCCGGGATGAAGGAGCTGGCCGCGCGTTTCCCGTGGATCGACCTCACGCGCGTCGGCATCTGGGGCCACTCGGGCGGCGGCTTCGCGACGGCCGATGCGATGTTCCGCTATCCGGACTTCTTCCATGTCGGCATCGCGGAGTCGGGCAACCACGACAACCGCGTCTACGAGGACGACTGGGGCGAGCGCTACCAGGGACTGCTGACGAAGAACCCCGACGGCACCGACAACTACACGGCCGAGGCCAATCAGACGCTGGTCAAGAACCTCAAGGGAAAGCTGCTGCTAGCCCACGGGACCAGCGACAACAACGTCCCGCCCAACAACACCTGGCTGGTCGTCGACGAATTGATCAAGGCGAACAAGGACTTCGACCTGCTGATGATCCCGAACGCGGGGCACGGCTACGGCGCGGCATCCAACTACATGATGCGGCGTCGATGGGACTACTTCGTCACCAACCTGCTCCACGCCACTCCGCCCCGCGAGTATCGGATCGGCGCGGGCGGGCGCTGACCGCTCGGCAGGACCGTCCCGCTGAGGGGCCAGGATACACTGATCCCCGGGAGCCGATGATCGGCTGCCCGGGGATCGGTGTATTCAGCGCAACGTGCGGCTGTGCGACCCACCCTTCTCCGCGTCGACGGTCACCGTGAACGGCCCGCTGCCGCGCACGATCCACTTGACCGTCACCACCGAGTTGCCCGGGATGTTGCTCAACTCGAGGCGAGCCGGCGACTTGGGCTGTTCGATCGAGGTACCGGTGTTGGGATTGATGACCCGGTAGCCCGTGAGCACCGTGCCACCTGTGAGCGTGACATAGTCGGGCCGCGAGATGCGGTTCTCGACGTCCTGCTGCGTGTGGGTTGGCACGAGGCGACGGTTTGCCACGATCGCCGTGACTTCCGTCAGCCCGTTCCCAAGCGCGCGCGTGGTGATGGTATCCACCTCGACCTGTGGCATCTGCCACGCCTGATAGAGCGAGAACGCCATGTTGCGATGCGCCTCGGCCTGCATCAGGAAGCCCGGTTCGGTTCGGCCGAAGTTCTTCTTCATGCCACCGATCTCGACCATGCCGTACTGCGGGTGGTTGAAGCTCTTCCAGGGGACGAAGGCATCGCCGAAGAGCAGCAGCCGGTCGAACTCGTAGTCGGTCCGGTCGTACCGGTTGCTGCTGGTCTCGGCCTTCTCGAAGAGCTTGAAGCTGGTCCAGAGTTCGTTGGAAAAGGTCACGACGCCCCGGGCCCCATAGAACCAGTCAAGCTCGCCGCCCCAGACGATGTAGAGATCCTTCCAGACGATCATGTAGCGATAGCCCGGGAGAATCCGCTCGCCGGTCCGGCCGATCTGGTCGAAGACTGCCACGTCCTGCGGGCGGAACTCGTCCTGCGGCGACCCCGGCCCGCGGAGGATCATCCCGCCGTTGTTGTGGTAGCTCTGCGCGCCGGCAATGTTCGGATGCGCCAGTGCGAAGTCGATCACGGCACGCGTTTCCGGGAGCGAGGTCGGATAGAAGTCCGCGCCGCCCTGCACGTACGGCGGCTGCCAACGCCACGGCCAGTTGCGGTTCGGGTCGTAGCCGCCGACCGCGTCTTCGTTGATCTGCCCATCACCGTCGTTGTCCAGCCCTTCGCCACCAAGCAGTTCCCACTGGCCGCGCTGCCCCGGGAGCACCGGGATCATGATGCGCGGGTCCTCCGGGCTCTCGATGAAGCGGCCGTTCGGGTTGCGCCGCCGCATCTGGGTGATGTGCCCATCGCCGTCGAGGTCGTCGAGCTGGTCCTCATCCACCTTGCCGTCGCCGTCGTTGTCCCGCGGCACCAACCCGGTGCGCGGCGACGAGGCGGTGTTGGCCTGCTTGATGAAATGTTCGCGACCGTCGGGATTGATGGTCGGGACGATGTACAGCGTCCGGGTCGCCAGCAGCGAATCGACCCAGGCGTTCTGCCCCTGCATCTCGCAGAGATACCAGGCCGTGTACAGCGAGAACTCGGTGCCCTGCACTTCGTTCGAGTGGATGTTGCCGTCGATGTACATCGCCGGCTTCTTGTCGGCGTCGCCCTTGGTGAAGTCGGTGACCGTCAGCAGCCACATCTCGCGGCCCTGGAAGCTCTTGCCGATCGAGGAGAGGCGGCAGGTGTTCGGGTGCGCCGCCTGCAGTCGGCGGCCGATCTCACCGATGGCGGCGTGGTCATAGAAGCGATCCCAGTTGAGGATCACCTTCGGTGCCTTGGGCGAACCGGCCGCAGCGAGTGAGCCGAGGGCGGTGGGAGCCTGCTGGGCGGGGGCCGGCGCGACGGCGGCGACGAGCAACGCCAGCGTGGCGAGGGAGCGCGTGAGCATCGTCGGCCTCACCGAAGGGAAATGGTCTGGGTGGCGCTGCCACTGACCGGCGACCCGGCCGTCAGCTGCAGCGTGGTGCCGCGCGGGGCGGCGATAGTCCACTCGAGCGTGGTGGTGCGCCCTGCGCCCTCGAGCACGCCGAGCAACTGCACCGCATTGCCGCTGAGAATGGTCATCCCCTGCCCCGTCAGGTCGACGCGCACACCGCGGGGATTGCGCATCCGCGCCCCGAGCGCCGTGGTGGTCGGGAGGGCGCCGTCGTTGGCGACCTCGACGGCGACGCGCCAGACGCCGTCCCCGACGGCCTCGACCCGCGCCGCGCGGAGTGCCACCCGGGGCAGCATCCCGGCCAGCTCGCGAACAAACCGTTCCTGCCGCGCCAGCGTCGAGTCGAGTTGGGCGCCGGCCGGCGGATTGAGCAGCGCGCCCGGCTTCCAGCCCCCCACTTCGACCACGCCACGCTCGCCGGCGAGGGTCACCGCCGTCCACGGGACATAGGCATTGATCCCCTGCGAATCGAACCAGCGCAGGGCGTTGCGATCTTCGCCATTGCCATCCGTCGAGGCGGCACGGGCCATGGTGTCCCGCGGCGCGTCGGGTACCCACCACCCGCGCGAGCCGACGGCCCACTTTCCGAAGACGTAGTAGAGCGAACTGAGCAGATCACCTGCGCTTGGTGCCGACGCCGGTCCCTTGGTGAGTCCGGTGCTCTTCTGGAAACGTCGTCCCATTTCGGTGAAGGTCGCCTGGTCGGCACGGAGAATGGAGTTCAGCTGTCCACCGGCGCTGGTCCCCTCGGGAGCGCGCACGCCGGCCTCGTTGGCGATGCCCATCGACGGGCGATTCTCCCACGGTCGCAGCAGGTTCTCCTGCGGGCCGAGCACATACACGGCGGCAATCTCCTGATGCGCGACCAGGAACTCGGCCAAGCCGCGGGCCTCGGGCGCCGACATGGAATACAACCCGGCGTTCGCACCGTGATGCAGGTAGTTGTACGGGAAGTTGCGGTTGATATCGGTCCCACCCGGCGCGTCCTCGTTGAAGCGGCCATCGCCATCATCATCCTTCCCCTCGATGCCCAGCAGGCGGAAGCGACCCACCTCGCCCTTTGCGGGATCGGCGCGTCGCATCAACAACGGCTGGGTCTCGTCTACCAGCCATTCGCCGTTGGGATCGGCCACGCGCATCACGGTGATCACGCCGTCACCATTCAGGTCGTCCGGCGCATCCTCATCGGTGCGCTGATCACGATCGTCATCGTACGCGAGTCCATTGCCGACCCGTTCGCCCATCGGGCGGGCAAACCCCGCCTCGGCTGCATCGGGATTGAGCCGCGGCACGAACCAGATCGTGGTGCGGTCGAGGAGGGCGGTGACGGCGGCGTCGCGACTATACGCGGCGAGGAGCCGCTCCGCCGTGGCGACGGCGATCTCCGACCCGACCAGGTGTGGGCCGTAGGCGTTCGCCACGACCAGCAGCGCGGGCCGCGTGGCGACGTCGGCACCGGCACCGATCCGCAGCGCCTGCACGGCGCGACCGCCCGGGGAGGTGGCGAGCACGGTCACCTCGGCACGGCCGCGGTGCGTCGCCACGAGGTTCTGGAGGGACGAGGAGAGCGCCTGATGCGTGCGCCATTGCGCAGGCATGGGGGCGACAAGCACGACGGCAAGGGCCGTCGCAAGGACTGCGCGCATGGACACCTCTGGGAGGCAGGGCACTGCGGGAGTGAACCCGCGAAGTCTAACCCGCGCCGCCCTGAGGTCGCTAGCCGATGACCTGCAGCGTGGTGCTGGTGCGACCCGCACGGATGAACAGCTTGGCGTGCAGCATCGCGGTGGTCGCGTCCCAGTAGTACCGCTCCCCCGTGCTGCTCACCACCTCGGCGAGCGACGCGGCGGCGGGCAGCGGGGTGCTGGTTCCGAAATCGCGCACCACCGTGAAGGGAATCCCCGCCTGGTACGGGATGGCCACCTGGATCCAGTCCCCCACATCGCCGCGCTGCAGCGTGAGCTTCACTCGCCGCGGGATCGCGGTCACCCACGCGAGGTCGAAACGCCGACCCATCGGCACCGACATCCGCACCGTCTTGAGATTGCCGGGGACGCCGACCAGCGAGACGGTGGCGGCATCGTCACGCCGCAGCGACATCGGCGCGACGGGCTCGTTGCCCTCGCTGTCGATGTTGAGGCCGAGAAAACGATTGGCGCACTGCCACGCGTTCCATTCGACGCGCTTGATGCAGCCGGGCGAGACGAGCAGCGGCACATCGGCAATCACGGTCATCCCCGGCGTGCCGGTGAGGCCGCCATCGACATCACGAAAGAGGGCGGCCTTGTCGCCATCCTTGTCGGCCTGGGCCGGCTCCAGGTACGCGCCGTTGGCATTCACCAGTCGCAGCGCCGTGCCGAAGTTGAGCTGCGAGATCGGGAAGCCGTTGCGGCGATTGTAGCCGAGTGCGCTCGCCGGTCGCGCCGGCGTGGTGACGAAGTTCGCGAAGGTGACGTTGGTCGCGCCGACGGTGCCGTCGTAGAACTCGTAGCCGCGGATCGGGAAGGTGGCATTCGGCGAGGGCGTCATGTTTCCGGTTTCGCCGACCACCAGCGAGTTCTCGAAGAAGGTCTCCGACGAGGCGAACGTCGCCCCGATCAGGTTGTCGGCCAGGACGGCGTTGTCGAGGCGCTGCGATGAGCCGCGCAGCCAGACCGCCCGCGAGGTGTGCTTCCACGCAGTGAAGTTCCGGAAGGTCGCAACGACCGGCGCGCCGTTGCTCACCGCACCGGCACGCGGATTGAACGATGTCGTCTCCGTCGTGCCATCCGGCTTCGGGCCATCGTCGACGTTGAGACCCGGGCGGCGGTTCGAGTGCGCCACGTTGTCGCTGAACTCGGCAAGCGGGGTGTTGCGGGGCCGATCGGGTTGCCCCGTGGAGAAGCCGGTTGGCGCCGCAGGCAGTGCATACCAGAAGCCGAAGCCGACCGAGCCGGCCGCGACGTTGCGCCGCACCGTGTTGTCGGGATTCGTCAGCCAGAAGGTGGCCGGGTTGGCATCCGACGCGAGAATGCGGACGTTCGCCGCCGGGGTGCGGGCTGAGAGTCCGAGGTTCCCCTCGATCGTGTTGCCGGTCTCGGCGCCGTCCTCGAGGAAGTAGCCGTGCCCGAGGTGGTCGTAACAGACGTTGCGCTGCGCCACCGCGCGATCGGTGCCGTGAATGGTCAGGCAGCGATTGAAGGTGTGCCAGATGGCCACGTCGCGGATGTACTGGCCGGTCACGTCACCCGCCATGTGCCAGTGCAGCGGATAGTGGCCCACCAGGCCGCTCTGCCCCATCGAAGTGAAGCTCGCGCCCTCGATGCGCGCCGTCCCGCCGGCGAAGACGATCACATGGCCACCGAAACCGTTGCTCGACGTCGAGTCTCCCTGCACGGTGATGTTGCGGGTCAGCAGCCCCACTTCGGCCCGCTCATCGACGCTGCGTCCGGCCACCTGCTGCACGGTGCCCCAGTGCTCGTTCCGGAGGGCCCGGTCGAGCGTCACACTCGTCGACGTGGCGGCCGTCACGACGGCCTCCTCGGCCTCGGCAGGATCGAAGTCGGTCGATGCGATCACGACTCGATCACCGATTCGCCAGTTGGTGGGCTCCAGAAGCGAAAGGGCCGTCGCGCCCGGTGGTGCCGTCGATGCCAATCGGGTCCAGCCAAGTCGCTTCTCGCCATGAATATCAAGCGTGCCGCCAGGAAAGACGGCCAGCACCTTGCTTCCCAGAGCGGTGACCACGCCGTCGGGGGCCCCCGTCAGCGTCAGTGTGAACCGCTTGGTGTAGGGCGCGGACTCGGTGCCGATCCGGAAGGTCCCCCGCACATGCACTTCATGCGCGGTGAGTTGAATGTCCTTCCCCGGAGCGACCACCAGCGCGCCAAGGATGGTCAGCCGGTTGAGGCGCGGGGGGGAGACGTCGAGTTCGACGGTATCGCCGACGGGAATCGTGACATCGGCACCGGCCACCGGCATGAGGCCAGGGTCCCAGGTCAGCGAATCGGACCAATGCCCACGGGCCGCGGCGGGCGGTGGCGGGGGCAGCACGGGAGTCGTCGGCGTTTCCGGTTCCGGCGCGCACGCGAGCAGCAACGCCGGCAAGACGAACCACGGGGCGAGGCGCACAGGGACTCCGACATGGTGGGGGTTGGTCGCAGTATCGGTTGACCGGCCCCGACGCGAGAGGGCTAGGCGATCACTCGTCGAATGAAGCCGCGCACCCCGAGTCGGGTGAGCCCCGCGCCGAGGAGCGCCAGCATCACCGCAGTGACCACCGGGGAGAGGTGCGGGACGTCCGGTGTCAGGGCGATCCGTAGCCCCTCGGTCATGTAGACCAGCGGATTGACCAGCACCATGGCCTGGAGCCAGGGGATCGCGTGGAGGGCGGCCCACGGGTAGTACACGCAGCCCAGGAAGGTCATTGGCGTCAGCACCACGGCGAACATCAATCCGATCTGCTGCGGGCGGATCGCGGTGCCCAGGAAGAGGCCGAGGGCGGCGGCGGTCCAGCTCGCCAGCAGCAGCATCGTGATCAGCATCGGCCAGCTCGCGACGCGCACATGCACTTCGGTGGCGGGGAGGATCAGCAGGATCGGGAAGATCGCGGCCCCCGCGAGGATGCCCTGGAAGGCGCCGAAGGCCACCTTTGCCAACGGCACCGTGCCGAGCGGAATCGGGGCCAGCACGCGGTCCTCGATCTCCCTGGTTGCGCCGAGTTCCACGCTCAATGGCAACGCCACTGCGGAGATCGCCGTGAACATCATCGCGACGGCCACCAGCCCGGGGACGAGCACGGTCGCGAACGACCCCGCCGCGGCAGCGGTCGGCATCGACTGCCCGCTCTTCGGCAACACGTAGGTGAAGACGAAGACCGTCAGGAGCGGATTCGCCACGACCCGGAGGATGAACGGGAAGAGCTCGCGCCGCAGCACGGCGAGGTCGCGCGACCAGAGGCCGAGGACCGACGCGAAGGTGCCGCCAGGCGCACTACTCACGGAGATCGCGTCCAGTCAGTCCGATGAAGACGGTCTCGAGCGACGGCTCGACCACCTTGAGGTCTGTCAGGCCGAAGGCCGCGACCGCGGCGACCACGCGAGGCACTCCCGCGCCGTCCGGCTCGACCAGAATCCGAAGCCCCGCGTCGGTGGGGTGGACTTCGCGCACCCCGGCCACCGCGGCCACCACGCGCTGTGCCTCGTCGCGCGATCCCGCAAAGTGGACATCGACCACGGCGTTGCCGCCAGCGTCCTGCTTCAACGAGGTTGGCGTCCCTTCGGCGAGGAGTCGACCATGGTCGACGACGGCGAGCCGATCGCAGAGCTGGTCGGCCTCCTCCATGTAGTGCGTGGTGAGCACCACCGTGATCCCTTCGGTGATCAGACCCCGCACCAGATCCCACAGGGCCAGGCGGCTCTGCGGATCAAGGCCGGCGGTGGGCTCGTCGAGGAAGAGGACACTGGGGCGGTGCGCGACCGCGCGGGCAAGCTGGACGCGCTGTGCGAGGCCACCGGAAAGTGTCATCGGCATGGCATCGGCACGATCGGCGATGCGAAAGCGCTCCAGCAGCTCGGTCGTCCGGCGCTTCGCCTCGGCATGCCCGACGCCGAAATAGCGGCAATGGAAGTAGATGTTCTGGGAGACACTGCAGGAGCGGTCCAGCGTCAGCGCCTGCGCGGCGACGCCGATGGCTCGGCGAACGGCCACGGCGTCATCGACGACCGAGAGGCCTGCGACGGTGGCGGTGCCGCCACTCGGGCGGACGCGGGTGGTGCAGATGCCGATGGTCGTGGTCTTGCCGGCGCCGTTGGGACCGAGGATGCCGTAGATCGAGCCCGTCGGGACCTCGAGGGTGATGCCGTCGAGGGCGGCGGTGCTGCTGCCGGCGTAGGTCTTCCGGAGGTCGACGAGGCGAACTGCGCTGGTCATCGCGCCGGGGGGCGGCGCAGCCCCCAGAGACCAGCCCCCACCATGCCGACCGCGACGAACAAGACTCCGGACGCGACCGGCGGGGCCGGCTGCGCGAGGTTGCAGAGGCCGGTCAGGATACAAGACTCTGGCAGCGACGCCTGGGCGGTCAGCAGGAGCGGGAGAAGCATGCCGAAGGATAGCACGGCGGAGGGAAAGCAGGAGGGGCGCCCCGATTGCTGGGGCGCCCCTCGAGCTGCTGCACGGACAGGGAGGGATTCGAACCCTCGAAACCGTTGCCGGTTTGCCGGTTTTCGAGACCGGTTCCTTCAACCACTCGGACACCTGTCCTGGATTCCGGTGCCGGAGGCACAGGAGCACGACAAAATGGCCGGGAGTGGGCCGCCGATCAAGAGGGGCGCCGCTCGGCCGCCTCAGGGGCTGAGCAGCCCCGAGGCATCGGAGTAGTTCCGCAGGGGCACGGAGAAGGCGACCCGCCCGCTCCGTGCCCACTGGAGCACGATCCGCACGGAATCGCCCGCGGCGTAGCCGTGCGTGGCCTCCGTGAGCATGATATGCGCACCACCCCCGCCGAGCACCACCGTGGCCCCCGCGGCCACCGGCAGCGCCGTCAGGTCCACCATGCGACCGTCGAGCGTCGTGTGCAGCGTGGCGAGACCGTCAGGGCTCTCGACGGCGATCAAGGTGTCGGCCGAGGTCGCCGTGGCGCGGAAACCAATGGTCGAGCTTCGACTTGACGCGAGCCCCCAGGCGACCCCGTCACGAATGGAGACATCCCCCACCGCGGCACTCGCCCCGGTGACCTCGGGGGCCCGCCGACAGCCGGGCAGAAGCACACTGGCCATCGCCACGACAATCCATCCAGCCTTCATGGGGTGCTCCGAACAATGGGGGCCATCAGGATCGACCCGTTGGTTGCCGTCATCCATGCCACGTCACCATCTCCCCGCCCCAGCAACCGCAGCATCTCGCGCTGTTGCGCCGGCGTCCACGCGCGGATTCGCGAAGCCGAGCCTGGCGGAATCTGGGCCACGATCCGTGCACCGAACAGCCACGCGTCGGAGACGACCGGGATCGCCGGCCCCACGACGACAATCGCCCGTCCCGCCAACCCACCGGGGACCGCGTCGACGCCGGCCTGGCGCAATCGTTCGAATCGCGCCGTGTCTTCCTTCGTGCGGGTCATCAGCTCCGGGACGTAGATCGCGCCGCGCAGCAGCGCGGACACCAGTCCAACCCAACCAAGCACCAGGACGACTTCCGACCGAAACCCCTGACCTGATGCGGCCATCCCCGGCGGCCGCCACCACCAGAGGCACCCGATCGACGCGAGCAGGACGAACGGCGCGATCAGACGCGGTTCGGCATGCACCACGATGAACTGGGCAATCCCGGCGAGGCCGAGCAGCACGAGGAGCACGGCCATCCGTTGCTCCCGCCAGCCCGTGGCGAGCAGCCCACGGCGCCAGCTGAGGATGGCCACCGGAAGCAGGACGAAGAGCAGCAGTTGCGGGGTCCAGAGCGAGACCACGGCCCAGCCTTGTCGACTCCAGTAGCCCACCAGGTCGAAGAGGTCCAGCGGCGCGCGATTGATGCTGCGGACCTCGGCCTGCCACGCGGTCGGGTCGGACCACGGTGCATACGTCCACTGCGTATTGCTGAAGTCCGCCACGGTGACCAGTTCGCCGTCGGCGAGACGGAGCCCACCGTAGCGCGCATGGGCGCCGGAGTGTTCGTCGGGCGTCCGAGAGTCGCACCGTTCGAGATACCAGCAGGCGTTGAACGCACCCGCGCTGCCGAGCGTTGGCCGACCCGACTTGAGCGAGAGCGGCACCACCCACAGCGCCATCACCGCCAGCGCCACACCACCTGCGCGGACAAGGGTGCGGCGCATCGCACGATCCCCGGCGATCGCCAGTAGCGCCGCAGTGACGAGCAGCCAGGGCCAACTACTGGTCTTGGTCAGGAAGATCACCCCGAACCACGCCCCCAGCGCATACCATCGGCTGCCCGCGCCACGGAGCAACTCACCGCCCAATACGAGGACCGCCCCAATCAGCAGCAGATCGGGCGTGACGGCGTCGAGTCGTGGGGTCCGCGCCGACGCCAGCAAGAAGGCGGCGAAGAGGGCGCGCGCGACGATCGGGTCGCCGTGCGCTCGGGCCGATCGCCAGAGCAGCGCCACGATGCCAAGCGCGATCCCGACATTCAGGAAATGCACCTGCACCAGGAGCGTTGTCCCGGTCGCGCCCGTCGCGGTGCCGAGCACCGCGAGGAGCAGCGGGTAGAGTGGACTCCAGTAGCCCTGGACGGCGCCGGACCAATCACCAGCCGAGAACCGGGCCGCGATGTCGAGGTAGGAGACGCCGTCGGGGTTGAGCGCCGTGCGACTGGTCCATCCGAGCACGATGCAGAGCGCCGCGCAGACGGCGGCGATCAGCGCGATCTCGAGTCGGGTCGCGGCCGACGACGTGGAGGCGACCCGTGGCACCGTCATCCGGCGGCCACCGCCGGCGGCGGCGATGCGTCGACCGAGAGCACGGCTTCGAGCAGTTGGCCACCTTCGGTGCGGACGAGCACACGAGCGGCGGCGTCCGTGTCAGACTCGGTGTTCTCTGTCGGGGCGTTGGCGCTGAAGGTCCAGCCCCGCTGCGAGAGGGCATGCGCCACTCGAGCCGCGGCTGGGGTAGCCACGGCATGGAGCAACTTGTCGGCGGCGCCTTCGTCGGCCCCATCGGGTGCGGCCAGGGCGGTCACGTCCGCGGCCGTCATGCGCAACACCAGCGCCACCGACTCACTGCCGCCCACGCGGGTCAGCGAGACGCGGACGCTCACGAGCTCGCCGGTGGGGCCGTCGCCTGTCTCGACGAGCGACGATTCCTGGCCCGTCAGGATGCCGAGCGACTGCCGACAGGCCACACCGAGGTCGGCGCCCACCGCCGCGAGATGCTTGGTGAGCTGTCCGCCGTCGTCGCGCAGCCCGGCGATCAACGACTCCAGCGACGCGAGCAGCTTCTGCGGCACGTGCGTCCGTTGGACGATCGCGTCGAAGGCGTCGCCACCTTCAGTCACGGCATGATCGGTCACCAGCACGACCTTGCTGGCCCCGCTGGCGCGGAGCGTCCGCGCGATGACCACTTCGGACGGCATGGCGAGGCCCTGGCCGAGGAGGACAAGCAGCGGCGGCGCGGCGATCGCGGACGCAAAGGCCGCGGCGACGGGGAGATCGTCGACGATGGCGAAACGGCTCCCCAGAGCGGCACGGACGACGGCACCATAGCCGGGCTCGCGATCGATCAGCATCAGCGAGTCGCGCGTCGTGCTCGCCGCCGTGGGCGCGGCGTGCCTCGCCTCGACGCGAGTGAGCAACTCATCGAATCGTTGGCCGGCGGTGGCGGGATCGAGCGGCTTGAGGAGGTAGTCCTCGATGCCGAGGTCGACCATGCGGAGCACCAGCGCCTTGTCGGAGATGGCCGACACGGCCACGACCGGCAGTTCCCGGTAGGCCGCCGAGCCGCGAAGCGCTTCGAGCAGGCCGAGCCCGTCGAGGTACGGCATGGTGACATCGGTGATCACGAGGTCGGGGCGTTCTGCCTCGACGGCTGCCAGCGCGGCGACGCCGTTGTCCGCTTCAGTGATCTCGACATGGGGATGGCGCGAGGCGAGGCGGACGACCAGCCGCCGCATCGTGGGATCATCATCAACGACCAGAACCTTCACGACGCCTCCGAGGGGAACGACCGCCGACATCGACCGCTCTTCAGGTTATCGGCGCGATGGCAGAGGGGGGGGGGGGGGGGGGGGGGGGGGGGGGGCCCGGGGGCGGCGGGGGGGGGGGGGGGGGGGGGGGGGGGGGGCGGGGGGGCCCCCGGGGGGGGGGCCCGGGGGGGGGGGGGGGGGGGGGGGGGGGGGGGGGGGGGGCGCCCCCCGCGCCGGGGGGGGCCGGCCCCCCGGGCCGGGGCCCGGCCCCGCCCCGCCCCGGCCGGGGGGCGGGGCGCGGGCCGGGGCGCGGGGGGGCCCCCCCCCCGGGGGGGGCGGGCGGGGGGGGGGGGCGCGGCCGCCGGGCGGGCCCGCCCCCGGGGCGGGGGGCCGGGGCGGGCCGCCCCGGGCCGGGGGCGGGCGCCCGGGGCGGCGGGGGGGCCCGGGGGGGGGGGCCCCGGGGGGGGGCGCGGGGGGGGCCGGGGGCGCCGGGGGGGCGGGGGGGGGGGGGGGGGGGGGGGGGGGGGGGGGGGGGGGGGGGGGGGGGGGGGGGGGGGGGGGGGGGGGGGGGGGGGGGGGGCGGGGGCCGCCGGGGGGCGGCGGGGGGGGGGGGGCGCGGCCCCCCGCCCGGCCCCCGCCGCGGGGGCCGGGGGGGGGGGGCGGGGGGGCCGGCGGGGGGGCGGCCCCCCCCGGGGGGGGGCCGGCCCGGGGCCGGGGCCGCCGGCCCCCCCGGGGGGGGGGGGGGGGGGCGGGGGGCGGGGGGGGGGGGGGGGCGGGGGGGGGGGGCGGGGGGGGGGCGGGGGCGGGGGGGGGGGGGGGGGGGGGGGGGGGGGGGGGGGGGGGCGGGGGCCCCGCCGGGCGCGCCGGGGGCGGGGGGGGGGGGGGGCGGCGGGGCCCGGGGGGCGGCGGGGGGGGGGCCCGGGGGCGGCCGCGGGGGCGGCGGGGGGGGGGGCCGGGGGGGCGCGGGGGGGCGGGGGCCCGGGCCGCGCGGGGGGGGGGCCCGGGGGGCCGGGGCGGGGCCCCCGGGGGGGGGGGGCCCGGGGGGGGGGGGGGGGGGGGGGGGCCGGCCGGGGGGGGGGGGGGGGGGGCCGCCCGGGGGGGGGGGGGGGGCGGCGCTTCACTCAGCGACGATCCTGGAAGAAGTGTCGAAGAATATCACCGCAGGCGTCGGCGAGCACCCCGCCCCGCACCTCGGGGTGATGGTTCAGCCGGGGATGTCGGAGCAGGTCGTGCACCGAGCCCGCCATCCCGGCCTTGTCGTCCCACGCACCAAAGACCACGCGACCGACCTTGGCGAGGATGATCGCCCCGGCGCACTGGGCACACGGCTCGAGGGTCACGTACAAGGTGGCATCGGGGAGTCGATCACTCCCCAATGCGCCGAGTGCCCCGCGAATGGCGAGGCACTCGGCGTGGGCCGTCGGATCGCCGGACGCCACCGTGAGGTTGTGAGCGACGGCGAGCACTCGGTCGCCCACGCAGACCGCCGCGCCGACGGGGACCTCGCCTGCCGCCGCGGCCGCCGCGGCCTGCGCAAGCGCCAGCCGCATTCCTGCGAGATCGGCGGCCGAGGGTGGTGCTTCACCCACCCGCGGCCGGAACCCGCTCGAAGGTGAGTTGCTCGCCCACGACCGTGACCCGGATGATGTCGCCCTCCTCGTAGGCGCCCGCCAGCAGCTCCATGGCGATCGGGTTCTGCAGTTCGCGCTGAATGACCCGCTTGAGTGGCCGCGCGCCGTAGAGAGGATCGTACCCCGCGTCCCCGATCCACGACATCGCTTCGGGGGTCACGTCGAGGACCATTCCCTTCGCCGCGATCAGCGCGCGCAGCTTGCCGAGTTGCAGCGCCACGATCTGATCCAGGTCCTCGCGCGTGAGCGGATGGAAGACGATCACGTCATCCACGCGGTTGAGGAATTCGGGACGGAAGTGCCCCCGCAACTCCTCGAGCACCTTCGACTCGATCTCGAGCCATTCGACCGGATCGGGCTCGCGCACGGCGGTGATGTAGCGACCGCCGAGATTGCTCGTCATGATGATGACGGTGTTCCGGAAATCCACCACCCGTCCCTGGGAGTCGGTCAGCCGGCCATCGTCCAGCACCTGCAGCAGCAGATTGAAGACGTCGGGATGCGCCTTCTCGATCTCATCGAACAGCAGGACGGAGTACGGCCGCCGCCGCACCGCCTCGGTCAGCTGGCCGCCCTCTTCGTAGCCGACGTACCCTGGGGGTGCCCCGATCATCCGCGAGACGGCGTGCTTCTCCATGTACTCCGACATGTCGAGCCGCACCATCGCGCGTTCGTCGTCGAAGAGGAACTCGGCAAGCGCCCGCGCCGTCTCCGTCTTGCCGACACCGGTCGGACCGAGGAAGATGAACGAGCCGGTCGGGCGCGCGGTGTCCTGCAGCCCCGCCCGGGCCCTCCGCACCGCATTCGATACCGCGGCAATCGCCTCGGGCTGTCCGACGACCCGCCGGGCCAGCTCGGCCTCGAGGCGGGTCAGCCGCGCCCGATCGGATTCCAGCATCTTGGTGACCGGAATCCCCGTCCACTTGGCGACGACCGACGCGATGTCCTCGGTGTCCACCTCCTCGCGGAGATAGCGCGCCCCCTGCTGGGCATCGCCGAGCTTCGCCTCCTCGACGGTGAGGGCTCGCTCCAGCTCAGGAATGCGGCCGTAGCGGAGCTCACCGGCCTTCTGGAGATCGCCACTGCGCGTGGCCTGATCCACCTCGGCGCGCAGTTGCTCCACTTCGGCCTTCTTCTTCTGGATCTTCTCGATGGCAGACTTTTCGGACTGCCACTGCGCCTTCATGCCGGCACTCTTCTCCCGCTGCTCGGCGATCTCCTGCTCGAGGATCGACCGACGCTCGATGGACGCCTTGTCCTTCTCGCGCAGCAGCGATTGCCGCTCGATCTCGAGCTGCAGCACGCGCCGCTCGACCTCGTCGATCTCCTGCGGCAGCGAGTCGATCTCCATGCGGAGCCGGGCGGCGGCCTCGTCGATCAGGTCGATCGCCTTGTCCGGCAGGAAGCGGTCGCCGATGTAGCGACTGGAGAGCGTCGCGGCGGCGATCAGCGCGTTGTCGGTGATCCGGACGCCGTGGTGAACCTCGTACTTCTCCTTGAGGCCGCGGAGGATGGCGATGGTGTCCTCGACGCTGGCTCGCCGACGAAGACCGGCTGGAAGCGGCGCTCGAGCGCGGCATCCTTCTCGACATGCAGACGGTACTCGTCCAGCGTCGTCGCACCGACCACGTGCAACTCGCCGCGCGCCAGCGCCGGCTTCAGCAGGTTGGAGGCGTCGACCGCACCCTCCGCCTTCCCCGCACCCACCAGGGTGTGCAGTTCGTCGATGAAGACGATGTAGCGTCCCTCGGCATCGGTCAGTTCCTTGACCACCGCCTTGAGGCGCTCCTCGAATTCGCCGCGGAACTTCGCGCCCGCAAGCAGCAGCCCGATGTCGAGCGCCACGACCTCGCGATTGCGGAGCGAGTCGGGGACGTCGCCATTCACGATCCGCTGCGCCAGCCCTTCGACAATCGCCGTCTTGCCCACGCCGGGCTCGCCAATGAGGACGGGGTTGTTCTTGGTCCGCCGGGAGAGCACCTGCATCACGCGGCGCACTTCCTCGTCACGACCGATCACGGGATCGAGTTTTCCGTCCCGTGCCGACTGGGTGAGGTTGCGGGTGAAGCGCTCGAGCGCCTGGTACTTCTCTTCCGGCGTCTGATCGGTCACGCGATGCGACCCGCGCAGCTGGGCGAGCGCGTCGCGCAACTGCTTGGCGGTCAGTCCGGCGTCCTCGAGGAGACGGCGTGCGGTGGTGCCCTTCTCCTCGGTCAGCGCCAGCAGCAGATGCTCGGTGGAGACGTAGTCGTCGCCGAACTCCTTGCTGAGCTTCTCGGCGCGATCGAAGATCTTCGACAGGCCACGATCGATGGTCGGCTGGGTGTCACCACCCTCCTGCTTCGGAAAGGTGGCGACCTCGGCTTCGACCAGATTGCTGAGGCGAGAGACGGTCACCCCGGCCTTGCGGAGGAGCGGCGGCACGATGCCGTCGTCCTGCGCCAGCAGCACGGCGAGCAGGTGCGCATCGTTCACCACCGGGTTGCCGCGCTTGCCGGCGTGCTCGATCGCGTCCCGCACCGCTTCCTGCGCCTTCACGGTCAATCGTTCTGGTCTCAGCATCGGACATCCCTCCTGGGCTCTCGTGGAAGATGGCAAGGGACGCGCCGCGCCGCACCTGCCGGAATGGCCGAACCGAGATCCCTCAAGGTATCGGTGTATGTCCAAAACGCCGCGAGGGACGCACGGGCGTCCCTCACGGTTGGGTCACGATCAGCTTTCTGGTGCGTGGAGCCCGGTCATCCACGGCAAGCTGGAGGTAGTAAATCCCGGGCGGCGCAACGCGCGTTCCGCCATCAATGGTGCCGTCCCACACGGCCACGTAGGTCCCGCATCGCAACGGACTGTTGTCGAGCGGAGTGGTTCGCCGTCCCCGCAACCGCAACGCGGCCACCGGATTGGCAAGCACATTGTAGACCTTCACGCTGACGCGTGGAATGTGATCCTTGCGGCAGACCTCCGCATCGATGGCAAACGGAACGAGCGCCGCCGGGAGGACGGGGTTGGGGCGCGGCTCCTCGAGCGAGATCACGGGCCGATCGGACGACCGTTGGGCAACGGCTGGCCTGGTCACCACCCCGAGGAGCACCGCCACGACCACCGACCAGAGCAGTCGGCGCATGGAAACTCCTTCAGGCAACAGACATTGGTGGGTTCGAACAGGCCTCCGTCGGGTGACGGTTCGGGAATGGAACAGGTGAATAGTGTCACCTTGGGGCCTCCCGGGCCACTACCCCGCGCGCCGCCAGGCCTCCAGGGCGGGAAGCTCCCCATCGGCCAGGTGGTGGCCCACCCAGCGGGCCAGCAGCCGCCGATGGGCGGCCGCGTGGGGGGCGTCAAGCACCGGAAGGTCGGCACCCGGGGTCAGCAGGGCGACCACCGCGGCCCGGTCCTCGGCGGCCAGGCGAGCGGCGCCCGTCCCACGGGCACAGGCCTCACACAGGAAGCCGCCATCCCCGAGGGAGAAGGCCACCGCCCCCGGAGGCAGGTCGGCGCCGTCCCGGGCGCAGTGTTCAAGGGCCGGCCCGAGCCCGAGATCCCCGATCAGCCGCCAGAGCGCCCGCAAACCAACGACCTCGACGGCGTCCAGGGGAGCGAGCTCGATCAGCGCCACCGCCTGCCGGATGTCCTCGTAGAGGGGGGGATTGCCGACCGGCGGCACGAAGCGCACTGCCAACTCGGCCAGCGCCGAGGCAGCGTGGAACCGGCGCATGTCGTTCGCCAGCCCGCCATGCCACCCCGTCAGGTCGAAGGCGACCATGGTGTGGAGGTCGCCACCCCGCGATTGGAGCAGATGGGCCTGGCCCTCGCTGAGGAGTTGCAGGGAGGCGCCGAATCGGCTCTTGGGGCGCAGCGCCCCTTTGGCGATCGCGCTGAGCATCCCGAGATCGCGCGTGAGGAGCCGAACGATGCGCGAGGTTTCCCCGTAGCGAATGGACCCGAGGACGATCGCGGGAGTGATGGTCGGGGAGCCCGCCACCGGCTCAGTTCTGCAGTGGGAAGAGGTCGGCCTGGATCTCGGTAATGGCCGCGGCCACCGGGCAGACGCCGGTCGCAATCGTCCGGCGCTCGACCAGGTCGGCGCCGAAGACGCGGATACGGCCCGCGCTGCCGCCAACAGTGCAACTCCCCGCCTCGACGACGTAACTCCGCCCCAGCCCATCGCTCGTCAGACCGCGCGGCTGCAGCAGGGGAATGCCCGACCCGGCCCCGCGCTCCAAGGCGCGGGTCCGGGTGTTGAAGATCATCAGCCCCTCGGCGGCGCTCGCAATCAACAGGCGGTCGCCACCGTCGGAGACCATGAAGGACGGCGACACGCCGAGTCCGCCGAACGAGGCGACCTCGCGCTGACGGACCGGATCAACGGCCGAGAGGCGACCCTCGACCGAGCCGCCGTTGCCGGCGTTCAGCACGTAGAGGAGGCCATCACTGGAGGTAACGGCCGAGACCGCGTTCCCCGGACCGATGAGCGGAATGGAGTCGAGCGGATTCTTGCCGCGCTCGAACGGGGCGATCCAGCTGGCGTTGTTGGCGCAGGTGGCCTGCACCGGGTAACAGCCGAGCCGGTTGCCGTTCACGAAGAAGACCCTGCCACGCGCCATCCCGAACGCCTGCGGCCCCTGCGTCAATCCATTGATCTGTTCCGCCGCCCCCGCCGTCGTGAATCGGGTGACGAGGTTCGCCACCGGGGAGGCCGCATAGCCATCCCCTTCGTCGGAGAAGGCGATCGACGCGATCGGCGAGTTGTCGCCAAGCGAGGTGACGATCTGGGCAACGACCTGGTGCGTGACGAGATCGACGATGAGAATCAGGCCGCCCGCGTTCATGCCGACGGCGGCCTTGGTCCCGCGCACCGCGAGAGTGGTCGGGGAGCCCGGGGTGGTGCCGAGAGGAATATTGACCGTGGTGGCCGTCGAATCGACGGCCACCAGCCTGAGGTTGCGCTCCTGCTGATCGAGCACCACCAGCACTTCGGTGGGGAGCGACGTCGGCCCCGTGGTCGCCGCGCACGCGCCGAGGCAACTTGCAAGCAACAGGGTGGCGGGCCGTAGGCGCATGGTCACATTCCTCATGTCATCAATAGCGGAGCTGGGCCCCCACGAAGAGGGTGCGCCCGCGTCCGGGAAAACCGACCACCTGATCGTAGTCCGCATCGAACAGGTTTTCGCCCCGGAAGGTAAGCGCGGCGCCGGGAGATCCTGCCGCTGCGCGCCGGACCGGGAGCTCGAGGGAGAGGTCCACGGTAATGTAGGAGGGTAATGCGGTTCGGGTCGCGGGGAAATCCCGGTAATCGACGTCGTCCCGCTCCCCGATGTAGTTCAGGCTGCCACCCAGGGTCGCCCCTGCCCGCTGCAGCGTCGCGGTGACCCCGCCACTCGACGGCGGGCGTCGGAGCAGCCGTGCGCCCTGCTGGAAGGTCAGGGAGGAAGCCGAACCACTATCGGTGACTTCCGTGGCGAGCCGCGTCCAGTGCCCGCGGAGGGTGAGCCCTCCCTCGGCCCGAATGACCATCGATGCCTCGATCCCGCGACTCCGGGCCGCACCGAGGTTCACATACGTCGGCTGCCCCGGTGCGGCGTCGACATACTGAATCAGCTGCCTGAAACGCTGGTCAAAGGCGGTGACCTCGAGGGTGGCGCGACGGGTCAGTTGCCGGGCCAGGGCGACTTCCGCATTTCGAGTCCGCTCGGGGGCGAGCCCCGGATTTCCTATTTCATAGGGATCGGCGGCGAACAGTTCGGCGAAGGTCGGCGCCTTGAAGGCCGTGCCCACCGCTCCCCAGACGCGGGTCCCGGGGCGGAGCTGGATTGAGGCACCGGCACGCCAGGTGGAGAAGCGGCCGAATGCGGAGTTGTCGTCGAGGCGCGACCCCAGGTGGAGCGAGACGTTCCGGTGCGGCGTCGCCAGCAGCTGGGCATACGCATGTCGGGTGTTGCGGTCGGCGGAGAAATCGGTGGCATCGTCGAACGCGCCGCCACCGTAGTTCTGCCTGGTCCGGCCGGTGGAGGTGATCTCCTCCCGTTCAACGCCGCCACCGATCGACAGCGTCGCCTGCGGCAGCCGACGCCAATCAAGCCGTGCGTCGATGCCTCGCCGCCACGTCACGGCGCTGCGATCGCTGTCGAAGCCATAGCCGAGGGTGTCGGTCGGCGTGTCGGAGCGGTTGGTGGCGCCGGCACGGAGGCGCGACGCGAATCCCTGCACGGTCCCCGTGAGGAGCCGGCCAAGCGGGCGGCTCGCCTCGGCACCGAGGGAAAGGCGTCGTTCAGTGGTGCGCTGATTCCGATCGACGGGGACCCCCGCAAAGTCGGTCGGGTACCCCGCCGAGACATCGCCGCCGCGGGCCGTCACGGCAATCGCACCACCGTTGGCCGCGCGCCAATCGAGGCGTGCGGAGCCGACGCGGTTGTCGTAGTGACTGTTGAACGGATAGATCCCGTCGCTCGCGAAGCGCGAGGCGGCAACCGAGAGCCCGGTCTGTGCACTGCCCCCGCTGACCCGCGCGTTCCAGTCCCGCGCGCCGAACGTCCCGCGGCGGACCCCGAGCGAGCCGCTGCGCTCTGCCGACCCGTGGCGCGTGAAGAGTTGGATGACCCCGCTCATCGCATCGGCACCATAGAGCACTGACACCGGGCCGCGCACGACCTCGATCCGGTCGAGATCGTCCGTCGTCAGGTCGCCGATGTTGAGCGACCCGCCCGGAAGGTTGAGTGGCACGCCATCGAGGAGCACCTTGACGTAGTCGCTCTCGCCGCCGCGCAGGAAGAGCGACGTGACCGCGCCGTACGAGCCGTTCTGCACGATCGCGACGCCGGGAACTTCACGCAGGGCGTCCTGCACCAGGCGCACGCCCCGCGCGCGCAAATCGTCACCACGCAGGACGGTCGTCGCCGCAGCGACCGGCGCCGCGGTCGGCAGCCGAGTCGCGGTGACAACCAGATCGGCCAGCGCGGCGGTGTCACGCACCACGCGCTGGGCACTCGCCGTCGACACGGCGACCAGACAGGCGAACAAGCCGGGGAACGCCCGGCACACCAGAGACTTCATGGAGCAGGATCCTCTCGCAAAGGGGGAAGCGCCCGGCCGCTCTCGGCGGCCTCGGCGCGTCGCAATGGGACGACTTGCGGGGCACCGTCACACCACGAGGTGACGGCGACCGGCCAGCCGAAGACGGCGGAGATCACATCCTCGCGCAGGACTTCGGGCGGCCGACCCTCGGCGACCGTGCGTCCACGGTCGAGGAGGATCAGGCGATCGGCGAAGCGGGCGGCAAGGTTGAGTTGGTGCGTGATGACGAGCACGCCGAGTCCTTCGGCGGCGAGTCGGCGCAACAGTTCGAATATTTCCATTTCGTGCCCGACATCGAGCGCGGCGGTCGGCTCGTCGAGCAACAGGAGTCGTGGCGAGGCGACCAGTGCGCGCGCCACGCGCACCCGTTGCCATTCGCCGCCGGAGAGCGTGTCGACCCGACGATCCTCCAGCCCCGCGACGTCGCAACGGCGAAGCGTGGCAGCGACGGCGGCGTGATCGGCCTCCGCCACCGACGCGACCGGGCCGAGCCGCGACCAGCGGCCGAGCAGCACCGACTCGAGCACGGTGAGCGGAAAGGTGGACTCCTCGCGCTGCGGCAACGCGCCGACCATGTCGGCGAGATCGCGGCGCGACCAGGTCGCGATCCTGCGGCCATCGAGCTCGACCATTCCCGCATGCAGCGGCAGCAGCCCCAGCAGGGCGCGCAGCAACGTCGACTTGCCACTCCCATTGGGCCCGACCACGCCGACGATCTCGCCGGGCTCGAGCGTCAGCGAGACCGCGTCGAGCGCCGCCGTCGTGACGCCGGGATATCGAACGGTGAGCGCATCCGCGTGGAGCTTCATGCCAGACTCCGTCGCAACAGCACCGCGAAGAGCGGGACCCCGACCAGGGCCGTGATCACCCCGACCGGCAACTCTGCCGGGCGCACGACCGTCCGTGCCACGGCATCGGCCAGCACGGTGAAGGCGCCGCCGGCGAGGAAGACGGCCGGCAACAGGCGCCGATGCAGCGGCCCGACCAGGCCGCGAAGCGCGTGCGGGACCACCAGCCCCACGAAGCCGATCGTCCCGGCGACACTCACCGTGGTCGCCGTCAGGATCGAGGTGGTGAGGATGACGAGACGCCTGGTACGATCGACATCGGCGCCCAGCATCGCCGCGGTGTCTTCGCCGAGGGCGAGCAGATCGAGCGCCCGGGCGAGCCACCAGAGCAGGCCGAGCAGCGGCGTCGCGATCACCACGAAGCGCAGCACCGCGTCCCACGACGCACCGGCAAAGCCACCGAAGAGCCACACCGTTGCCGCGCGGAAGGCGAAGGGATCGGCGACCGCGAGGAGGGCGGTGGTCACGGCGCCCGCAAAAGCGGACACCACCACACCGGCGAGGAGGAGGACTCGCGGATCGAGGCGACGCCCGGCCACGGCGGTGATGCGATAGACGAGGGCGACCGCCGCCAGCGCGCCGATGGTCGCACTGGCGGACACGCTCCATCCGGCCGGCAGCCCCGCCACCACGCCGATCACCGCACCCAGCGCAGCGCCACCCGAGAGTCCGAGAAGCCATGGTTCGGCCAGGGGATTGCGCACCATCGCCTGCAACGCGGCGCCGCAGGCCGCGAGCGTGCCACCGACACCGAACGCCAGCACGATGCGCGGCAGCCGCAGCGAGCGGATGATGGCACCATCCTGCCCCGCTCCGTCGCGAAGCGCCGCCAGGACTGCGCCTGGGGTGAGGAGGACCGGGCCGACGAAGAGCGCCGCCACCATCGCGCCGAGCGCGCTCACCGCAAGTGCGGGGAGCGCATGGCGCATCCGGTGGGCGGCGCGTGGAGTCACGAAAAGGCCCGTCTCCGACATGGGGTCGTGGACGGGCGGGACGTGAGACGCAGATGGGCGCGGACGCACTGGTCCGCGGACTTCCACGACCACGCCACCATCCCCTCCCCCGAGGGTTTATTGGTGGCGCGAACGGAGAGGTCTCCTGGCTCCGGGCTCGTCGTTCGCCTTCCCGGGGGTACTACCCCAGTGGCGCAATGAACGACGTCTTACTGCTGCCCGTTACAGTGGCGGGGCCGCGCCGGCATTTCACCGGACTTCCGAGCTGCCCCATTCGCTGGTCTTCAATTGTGCCTCAAGCTACCGTTGCCGAATCAGGGCGGCAAGAGCGCGCGCACCTGCTCCTTCAAGGCGGCGCGCGCCGCCTGATAGTCGTGCCAGACGCCGGGGGCATGGGCGGCCTCACCACCCGCATGGGCCGCGTCGAGCCGGGCGATGGCGTCCAGGAGCTCGTCGACCGGTGACGGGGTCGTCGCGGTGGCAACGACTGCCTGCCGTGGCAGCGTCGCGCGACGCGCACTGAGCAGCGCCATCACGATGAGCCCGAGGGCAAAACACCCTGCCACCGCCTCGGCCACCCAGCCGGGCAACTGGCCGTCACCACCAAAGCGCAGCGCGATGGATCCGGGGGCCACCATGGCGCCCGTCCACCGGGTGTAGTGGCGGCCGTCGACGGTGGTGGTGTCGGCGCGCGCGAGCGGTGCGCCCGCTGTCGCGTCGGACTCCTCGAGCAGCACGTTCACCACCGGCGAGCCTTCCGCCCACGGCACGTCGAGGGCGCGGGTCGCCGGTGGGATCTGGTAGTGCACCAGGAGCTGTCGCTGCCCCGGTGGCACTGCCGCGTGCAGCTCGAGCGTATCGCCGTGGAATTGCACGGCCTCCTCAGCGAAGTCCGATTCGCCGAGGACGAGGTTCACTGCCGAACGCGGCATCAGGAACCGCCACGACGCGGCGGAGAGGTCCGGTGGCACGCGCGTCTGGTAGCCGTCGTTCGCCAGGATGAGCAGGTCGACGGCGCTGCGCGTCCCGTCGGCGGCCGGGGCGCTGATCACGAGATGCCGCGCGGCCAGGGCGATCGGCGCCGCGGAGGCACTGTCGGAGACGACCAGCGTGACGAGTGAGTCCCGCTGGCCATGGGCGCTGCCGATCGGCGTGGAGAAGTACTGCACGCCATCCCAGCGCGACGAGATCAACAGGATGGCCGTGGTGTCGGCAGGCTGGGCAAAACGAAACCGGCCATCGGTCCCGACGCGAACGGAATCGACCGGCCCCTGCTTTCCCGGGGTGACGCTGTGGAGCACGACCATGGCGCCCGTTGCCGCCACCGTGTCGCCGGGCGCCGCGACACGCACGACGCGGCCGGCCACCGTTCCTCCGGGGCCGGCCGCGCCGACGGCCATCGCCACGAGGGCGCTGGCAAGCAGTGACATCACCGGGTCAGGTGCCCGCGTCCCAGCTGGCGAGGTAGTGCTGCTGTTCGGCGGTGAGCGTGTCGAAGGCGGCGCCCATCGCGGCCATCTTGAGCGTCGCGATCTGGATGTCGACGGCCGGTGGGAGCTTGTGCACCTCGTTGCCGAGCTTGCCGGCCTGCAGCACGAGGTACTCGGCCGCGAGGGCCTGGTTCGCGAACGACATGTCCATCACCGACGCCGGGTGGCCTTCGGCGGCGGCGAGGTTGATCAACCGCCCCTCGCCGAGCACCAGGATCCGCTTGCCATTCACCACGAACTCCTCGACGAAGTCGCGGACGTGGCTGCGGTTGCTCGCCAGGCCGGCCAGCGATTCAAGGTCGAGCTCGACGTTGAAGTGGCCTGAGTTGGCGACGATCGCGCCGTCCTTCATCGCCGCGAAGTGTTCCCCGCGGATCACGTGGATGTTGCCGGTCAAGGTGCAGAAGAGGTCACCGAGTGGAGCGGCCTGTGCCATCGGCATCACCTCGAAACCGTCCATCTTGGCCTCGAGCGCCGCCACCGGATCGATCTCGGTCACGATCACCGTGGCGCCGGCCCCGCGCGCGCGCATGGCGAAGCCGCGTCCGCACCAGCCATAGCCAGCCACCACCACGGTGCTGCCGGCGAGGAGCATGTTGGTCGCGCGGATGATGCCGTCGAGGGTCGACTGGCCGGTGCCGTACCGATTGTCGAACATGTGCTTGGTGCGCGAATCGTTCACGGCGAGAATCGGGAAGCGCAGGATGCCTTCCTTCGCCATCGCCTTGAGCCGGATGACGCCGGTGGTGGTCTCCTCGGTGGAGCCCTTGACCCGCGCGACCATCGCCAGTCGTTCCTCGGGCGACAGCGCCTCGACCATCGCCTTGATCGGCGGCGCGAGGTCATCGAGGCGGCCGAGGGCCACCATCATCAGCGCGCCGACGAGATCGGCGCCGTCGTCCTGCGTGAGGTCGGGGCCGAACGCGAGCGCCTGCGCAAGGTGCGTGTAGTACGTCTCGTGATCTTCGCCCTTGATGGCGTAGACGTGCACCCCGTGATCGCGGACGAGGTGGGCCGCAACGTCATCCTGGGTCGACAGCGGATTCGACGCACAGAGCGCGATCTCCGCGCCGGCGGCCCGCAGGGTGATCATCAGGTTCGCCGTTTCGGTGGTGACGTGCAGGCAACAGGAGAGCTTGCGACCGGCGAGCGGACGCTCGGTGGCGAAGCGCGCACGAATCTGCCGCAACACCGGCATCGACCGTTCGGCCCACTCCGTGCGGCGCTTCCCCTCGTCGGCCAGGCCCAGGTCCTTGATGTCGTGCGGTGCGTCAATGGCAATGCTGGTCATGATGGTCCTCACGCCTTGACGGCGGTTCGAAGCTCGCGGACCCGGTCGGTCCGCTCCCAGGTGAAGCGCTCGACGCGCTGCGGACGATGGCCGGCATCTTCGTAGATCCCCTTTTCGTAGGGGCGGCCGAAGTGGCCATAGGCGGCGGTCGCGGAATAGATCGGCTGGCGCAGCTTGAGGTCGGCAATGAGCACGGCCGGGCGCAGGTCGAAGACCTCGCGCACCGCGCGCTCGAGCACCTCGTCCGGCACGACCCCGGTGCCGAACGAATTGACGAACACCGAGACCGGCCGTGCCACGCCGATGGCGTAGGCGACCTGCACCTCGCAGCGGCGGGCCAGCTTGGCGGCCACCAGGTTCTTGGCGACGTGGCGCACCGCGTAGGCCGCCGAGCGGTCGACCTTCGTCGGGTCCTTGCCGCTGAACGCGCCGCCGCCATGGCGCGCCATCCCGCCGTAGGTGTCGACGATGATCTTGCGGCCGGTGAGGCCGGCGTCGCCGTGCGGGCCGCCGATGACGAAGCGACCGGTCGGGTTGACGAGGAACTTGGTCTTGCTGCTGTCGAAGCCGAACTCCTCGAGCACCGGCACGATCACGTCCTCGACCATCGCACCCTGGATCGTCTTCTGCGACAGCGACCGATTGCCGACGCGGTCGGCATGCTGCGTCGAGAGCACGACCGTCTTCACGCCGATCGGGCGATCGCCCTCGTACTCGACCGACACCTGCGTCTTGCCGTCGGGCCGGAGCCAACCATGCCGGGGAATCCCCTTCCCGCCCCGGCGCACGGCCGCCAGCCGCTCCGCCAACCGGTGCGACAGGACGATCGGCAGCGGCATCAGCTGCTCGGTCTCGTCGGAGGCGTAGCCGAACATCATCCCCTGGTCGCCGGCGCCCTGGTCGTCGGGGCCCTTGCCGTCCACGCCCTGGGCAATGTCGGGCGACTGCCGGTCGATCGAGGAGAGGACGGCGCAGGTCCGGTAGTCGAAGCCGAACTGCGAGTCGGTGTAGCCGATCCGCTCGATCGTGGCGCGCACGATGTCGGCGATGTGGACGTAGGCTGACGTGGTGATCTCGCCGGCCACCACGGCCATGCCGGTGGTGACCAGTGTTTCACAGGCCACGCGCGCCGCGGCGTCGCGGGCGAGAATGGCGTCGAGCACGGCATCGGAAATCTGGTCGGCGACCTTGTCGGGGTGCCCTTCCGTGACCGATTCGGACGTGAAGATGTGGCGTGCGGCCGATGACATCGGGCCTCGCGAATGGAGTGAAGACCTCACGGGGAACGCGGCAAGCTAGTGCCCGTCGAAGGGTGCGGCAACGCGCCGGCCGGATCGACCAGCCGGAGGTCGAGGTGACGGCCCACCGCCTCGCGGAGGATCGTCTCGACGGCGCTGGTTGTGGTGGCCTCGGCGGCCGCCTCGGCCGCCTCCCGCGCGGCCGACATCGGCATGTTCCGGACCACCCACTTCACCAGCGGGATCGACGGCGGGGCAATCGAGAGCCGATCATAGCCGAGGCCGAGGAGCAGGACCGCCGAGATCGGGTCGGAGGCCATCTCGCCGCAGACGGAAGAAGGAATTCCGGCGGCCGCGGCCGCGAGGCGAACCTGGCGCAGGGCACGCACGACGGCCGGATGGAGCGGCGAGAAGCGGGCCGCCAAGCGGGCATTGCCCCGATCAACGGCGAGCGTGTACTGGGTGAGATCGTTGCTGCCGACGCTGAGGAAGGCCGAGACCTGGGCGAACTCCGCCGCCAAGGTCACCGCGGCCGGGGTCTCGATCATCACACCGACCGGTATGTCCGCCGCGGCCCGAATGCCGTCCCGCCGCAGCGATTCGGCCTCTTCGGCGAGGATGGCGCGGGTCTCGAGGACCTCGTCGAGCGAGATCACCAGCGGCAGCATCAGCCAGAGGTCGCGATCGGCGGCGGCGCGCAGGATTGCCCGCAACTGCGGCCGGAAGAGCGCGGGTTCGTCCAGGCAGACGCGGATCGAACGCCAGCCGAGGAAGGGGTTGGCCTCCTGCGGCGAGGCGAAGGCCGCGGGAAACTTGTCGCCGCCGAGGTCGTAGCTTCGCACCACCACCGGCTGGCCCGCGAAGGCGGCCCCGACCCGGCGATAGTACTCCGTCTGCTCATCCTCGGTCGGCAGGGTGGCACGCCCGGAGACCAGGAATTCGGTGCGCAACAACCCGACCCCTTCCGCACCGTGGCGCAGTGCCGGCTCGACCTCCTCGGGAAGGTCGACGTTGCCCTGCAGCTTGATGCGGACCCCATCCGGCGTCTCGGCCGGCGACGACGCCATCCCCTCGAGTTGCAGCTCGAGCTTGTGGCGTCGAGACGCCTGCAGCCGTGCCACTTCGAGTTCGTCGTGCGTGGGATCGACGATGATCACGCCGCTCTGGCCATCGAGCAGGACGATCGCCCCCTCGGCGATGCGATCGAGCGCGCGCGGCACCCCCATCACCGCGGGAATCCCGAGCGAGTGTGCCAGGATCGCGGCGTGCGAGGTGCGGGTGCCTTCCTCGCAGATGAAGCCGACCACGTGCTCGCGGTCAAACTGCACCGTCAGTCCGGGCGACAGCTCGCGCGCGAGGATGACGACCTGCTGGTCGATCTCGCCGAGCCACGCCTCATCGGTGGCCCGCCCGAGCAGGTGGGCCAGCATCCGGAGCTGGATGGCGTTGAGGTCGGCGAGGCGATCGCGCAGCATCGCCTGACGCGATCCCTGCCAGGCGTTGCGCAACTCGAGCGCCTTGAACTCGTAGGCGGTCTCGGCCGAGAGATTGTTCTTGCGAATCAGCGTCTCGACGCTGGCGATGAAGGTCGGGTCCTGCACCATCATCATCTGCGCATCGAAGATGCGCGCCTCCTCGGGGCCGGCGCGCACCGCCGTCCGATCCCGCAACTGGGCGAGCTGGCCCAGCACCGCCGCGACGGCCTCATGCAGTCGGGCAATCTCGGCGTCGTGCTGATCCGGTGAGACATTCCGATCCGGCACCTCCGGGAACGACCAGCGCACGGCGACGACCGGGGCGAACGCCACCCCGGGCGAGACACCGACCCCGCGAAGCACGCGCTCGCTCATCGTTCCCCGAAGCCGTCGGCGATCAGGGCGAGCACGGCCGTCATCGCCGCGTCCTCGTCGGGGCCCGTGGTGCGCACCTGCACCACCGCCCCACACTCGGCGGCGAGCATCATCACCCCCATGATGCTCTTGCCGTTCACGGATTGGCCCTGGCACGACAGCTCGATTTCGGACCCGAAGGTCGCGGCGAGGCGCACGACCTGGGCAGCGGGTCGAGCGTGCATCCCCAGCGGATTCACGATCACGGCCTCGCGTTCAATCACCGGAAACCTCCGACGACGAGGAGCGCGACTGCCACGAGCGCCAGACCGAGGCGGAGCCCGGTGACGCGGGACCGCGTCCCGGGGGCAATCGCGAGGAGCGCACCGACGATCCCGATCGAGGCGATGGCCAGCGTATGGGTAATGGTGACTTCACGGAGCAGATAGGCACCAACAACCGGGATGCCGAGTCCGACGGCAAAGGCAGCGACGCGCTGCGCATCATCGGCGCGCGCAGGGAGCCACGAACGCTGCAACGCCCCGCCCACCCCGAGTCCCTCGCGCATCCCGAGATCGAGGCCCCACACCGTCAGGGCGAGGCGCATGCAGTTGTGGGCGATGACCGCCACCAGCACGGCATAACCACCGAGCCAGGGCGTGGCGGCCAACGCGAAGCCGATCAGCGCCGGCACCTCGCCAGCCCAGATGAGCTGGTCGCCCATCGCGCCGAGCGGGCCGGACAGCGCGGTGCGCAGTCGGATGATCGTCTCGCCGGGGACGTGGTCGCGCTCGGCGCGCACCACCGCACCGACCGCCACACCGGCGAGGTAGGGATGCGAATTGAAGAACTCGGCGGAGCGGGCAACCGCGGCGCGACGCACCTCGGGCGGTTCATCGGCCAGATAATGACGCAGCAGCGGGGTCGCGGCGTGACCCACGCCGATGCCCGACATCCGCTCGTAGGTCCAGGCGGCCTGCACGCCGAGCAGCCGGAGGACGGCCTGTTGGCGCGGGGTCATCGCCCGAGCACCAGCAGGAGTCCGGTCGCCAGGCCGACCGCAAGCCAACGGCGGCGCGCACCGGCACCACCACTGCGCAAGGCGCCGCCAAGGGACGCGGCGATCCCACCTGCGACCGTCGCCTTGCCGACGAGCCCCATCTCTGGAAACGCATCCCAAGGGAAGGCCATGGCGAGAAAGATGACGCCAAGGCCCACGGCCCCGAGGAGGACGCCGCGAATGCCATCGCGGGCGAGCCCGTTGCGCTGCAATTCCCAGATCGCGCGTGCATCGCCGGCGGCCACCCGTTCCAGGCGACGGTGGATCGATTGCGCCGTGCGCCGACGGTGCACATGGAGGGTCCAGCCCCCGAGAATCGCCAGCGGCAATCCAATGATGCCGGCCACCGCCAAGGTCGGGGCGGCTGGCGTCAACGCGGCGGCGGCCGCGGCACTGACGGCTGCGGCACCGTAGTCGGGATAGCGAGCGGCACCGATCGGCAACACGTCCAACGCGTACAGCTCCAGGACCGCTCCGACCAGCAGGCCCGCCGTGGTGTCCCCCGCCAGCATCCCGGCGACTGTGCCCGCCACCAGCGGTCGGGCCAGCAGCCCCTGCGGCATGGAGACGAGATCCACGGTGACGAGGATGCTCCAGAGCGAGAGGACGACGGCGAGGGTCCAGCTCACAGGAAGTCCGCCAACGGGACCGGAGGAGACGTCGGCAGATCCTGCGCCGTGATGGCCGCGCCATCGGCGGCGAGCCGTCTGAGGATCGCCATGTCGGCGTCATCGAGATAGAGGTAGCGCAGCCGCTCCACGCGATCGGCGCGATGATGAATGCCGCCGAGATTGATGCGATGGGCGACGACCGGCTCGGCGTCGTGCAAGGCCGCCATCGTCGCGAGGTCGCCGGTCAGCAGGATGCCCGCGCGCGGGTCCGCGGCCCACCCCACGAGGGAGGCGGTGGCTTCTGCCGTGCTCGCAAAGATGATCTCGACTCCGTCGGGTACGGCCATCCGGTAGAGGTCCTGCTCCCAGGTGCTGGCGCGAACGCCGTTGTCGACCAGCACGATGAATCGCGCGGCAAGCGGTCGGCCCCAGCCGATCACGACCTGCCCATGCACCAGGCGGTCATCGACGCGGAGCAGGACCAGCGCCATCAGCGAGCGGCCACCGCACGGGCCCCGACTTCGGCCACATGGGCCGCCACGTCATCGACCGCGCCTTCGCGATGGAACACGAACTCCAGCAGCATCGCCAGGTTGACTCCGGTGACCACGCGGACCCCCGACATCGTCTGCAACTGGCGCATGGCGGCAAAGAGGCACGAGCCGCTCGGCATGTCGATGAAGACCAGCGCCGGCCCGCCATCCACCGCGGCGACGATGCGTGCCTCGAGGGCGCCGCGGTCGCAGTCGGTGTTCGACACGGCCACCAGCCCCGTTTCGACGCCGGCGATCTGCTCCACCGCGCCGAGCATGGCCTGGGCCAGCTGCCCGTGCCCCACGATCACTCCCCGCAGCATGGTCATTCGAAGTCGTCCCGCAGGTATTCGCGCACGCCGCGCTTTTCCCGCATCTTCTTGATGAGGCGCTCATTGAAGGCGGCGGCGACGTCCACCCCGCTGTAGCGCAGCAGATGCATCATGGCCACCACCTCGGCGATCACGGTGATGTTCTTTCCGGGGTTGAGCGGCACGATCACCTTGGGGATCGGCACTTCGAGCACGACCTGCGTGTCGCGCTGCAGCCCGGTCCGGTCGGCACCCTGCGCCGTCTCCCAGTCCTCCAACTGCACGATCACTTCAATCCGCTTCTGCTGACGCACCGACCGCGCGCCGAAGAGCGCGGGGATGTCGATCAGCCCCACGCCGCGGATCTCCATGTGGTGCGCCGCCAGCTCGTGGCCCTGCCCGAGAAGGACGTCGGTGCCGCGTCGGGTGACCTTGACCACGTCGTCCGCGACGAGGCGATGGCCCCGTTCCACGAGGTCGAGCACGCACTCGCTCTTGCCGATGCCGGACCGGCCCACGAAGAGGAGTCCGACACCATAGACGTCCGAGAGCGAGCCGTGCAACGTGGTGCGCGGCGCGAAGGCGTCCTCGAGCATCGGCTTGATGCGCTTGTAGAACTCGGCGGTCTTGAGTCGCGTGCGGAGGACCGGCACGTGCCGGCCGCGGGCCAGGTCGAGCATCGGCTCGGGCGGCTCCATCCCCTTGGTGATGAAGACGCAGGGGAGGTCGTACTGGAAGAAGCCTTCGAGCGCCGCGGTGCGGACTTCGGGAGCGAGCGACGCGAGATAGCTGATCTCGGTCTCGCCGAGCACATGCAGGCGATCGGGCATGAAGCGACCGTGATACCCCGCGAGCGCGAGGCCGGGCGAGGCAATCTCGGCATCCGGCACCAGGCGGTCCAGGCCGAGCTCGCCCGTCAGCGGCTCCAGTTGGAGCGTGTCGCCGGCGGCCAGGAAATCACGGAAGCGCATCGTTCCCCCTCAGCCCACGAATGACGGCGGCGGGATCCGCCCTGCCACGAGATCCATCAGATGGTGCTCCACCTGGTCGGCGGCCGAGTCCCAGGTCAGCTGCTCCGCGTGCTCGCGCGCGGCGGCGCCAAGGGTGGCCACCAATGCCGGATCGTCGGCGAGTCGGCACATCGCCGTGGCCATCGCCGACACATCGCCGTGCGGGACCAGCAGGCCGGTGATACCGTCGCGCACCGAATCGCGGAGTCCCGGCGAGTCGGAGGCGAGCGACGGGGTGCCACACGCCGCCGCCTCCATCACGGTGATCCCCCACCCCTCCTTCGGGGAAGGAAACACGTTCGCCACGGCCCCCCGCAAGAGCGCCAGCTTGGTGGCCTCATCGACGAAGCCAAGGAATCGGACGGCATCGCCGAGTCCGAGGGTCTGGGCGAGGGCCTCGAGGCGCGGACGGTCGTCGCCACTCCCCGCGATGTCGAGCGAGAGGTCGGGCCGATGGCGCCGGGCCTCGACCAGGGCCCGCAGCAGCAACTCGACGCCCTTGTACCGCTTGATCCGCCCGACATAGACGAAGCGCGGGGGCTGGCTCCTCCCCACCAACGGCGCCGGCGTGAACCGCACCGAGTCCACGCCGGGATAGACCACGGCGATGCGTTCCCGAGGCACACCACGGGCCACCAGGTCGTCCCGAGTGGAGTCCGAGATGGCGTGGAACCAGGCGCGGCGGTAGAGCCAGGGGATCGGTCGTTCCGCCAACCACACCATGGCCGCCATCGGCCAGCTCACTTCCTGGAAGGCGGTGGTGCCGAAGAGATGCGGAACCAGCGTGTAGATGGGGAGCGCGGTGAGCGTGGCCGTGAAGAGCGGCAGCTTGTTCACGTCATCGACGAGGACATCGGCCGGTTCGCTGCGCAGCGCGCGCCGGACGGCACCGCGACCCACCAGCGCGAAGCTGTGGCGATCGCCGTGCCGATGCACCTCGATGCCGTCCACCATTTCCACGACGGGGGCGCCTTCGAAGCCCGAGCACACCAATCGAACCCGGTGCCCCCTCGCCGCCAACCTCGAGAAGAGCTCGAAGAGGTGGATCTCCGCGCCGCCGGCATGCGGATTCCGCAGGTCCTGCCAGTTCACGAGGAGGATGTTCACGGCCGATGGCCCTACAACCGACCCAGGTCGCGAGCCACCCGGTCCAGCACCCCGTTGATGAACGAGGGCGCCTTCGGACCAGCGAAGCGGTGGGCCAGCCAGATCGATTCGTCGAGCACGACCTTCGGCGGCACCACGCCGAGCATCAACTCGTGGATGCCCAGCCGCAAAATGTTGCGCTCGACGGAGGCGATCCGGTCGAAGCGCCAGTGCTCGGTTGCGCGCGCGGCCACCTTGTCGATCGCGTCGCGCTGCAGCATCACGCCCTCCACGATCGCCACCGCCTCCTCGTGCAACGCGGGTTCAGGGCCGGTCAGTCGTGCCAGGCCGCTCGAGGCGGCGTTCTGGTCGCCGTCGCCCACGGTCTCGAGGACATAGAGGAGCTGCAAGGCACGCGCGCGTCGCTTCGTTTCTGGTCGCAGCATCACTCGCTGTCCGGTTCGAGTTCCAGCTGCATCAACAGATCTGCCGCGCGCAGTGCTGCTTCGGCCGCTTCCTGCCCCTTGTTGCCGGCCGCGCCACCGGCACGCGCCACCGCTTCGTCCATCGTGTCACAGGTCAGCAGCCCGAAGCCGACCGGCACGAGGGTCTCCGTCGCCGCACGTGACAGCGCGGCCGCCGTTTCGCCAGCGACGAAGTCGAAGTGCGGCGTCTCGCCCCGGACGACTGCCCCCAGCGCCACCACCGCCGAGTACCGCCCGCTGTGCGCGGCCGCCATCGCCGTGACGCCCAGTTCAAATGCGCCACTGACCCAGAGCGTGTCGACGTCCTCGTCGGCAATGCCGGCTTCGAGGCAGGTCGTGCGAGCGCCATCCAGGAGGCGTGAGGTCACCCGTTCGTGATAGCGGGAGACGATGATCGCCACCCGCCCGATCGCGTGCAGGCGTCCACTGTATTCGGGCATCAGCTTTCTCCGAGGAAATGGCCCAGCTTGTCGCGCTTGGTCTCGAGATAGGCGCGATTCTCGTCGGTGGTGTCCGCCACCAGCGGCACGCGTCCCACGATCTCGAGGCCATAGCCGTCGAGCGCCACCATCTTCCGGGGATTGTTCGTCATGATCCGCAACGTCGTGAGGCCCAGGTCGCGGAGGATCTGTGCCCCGATGCCGAAGTCCCGCTGGTCGGGCTTGAAGCCGAGGCGCTCGTTGGCCTGGACGGTGTCGTCGCCCTCGTCCTGCAGTGCGTAGGCGCGGATCTTGTTCAGCAACCCGATCCCCCGCCCTTCCTGATCGAGGTAGACGATCACTCCCGCTCCCTCGGCCACGATCTTCGCCATGGCGCGGTGCAGCTGCACGCCGCAGTCGCAGCGCAACGAATGGAAGACATCACCGGTGAGACACTTGGAGTGCATCCGCACCAGGACGTTTTCCTTCCCCTCGACGTCGCCGTGCACCAGCGCGACGTGCTCGGCATCGTCCACGGCATTGCGGTAGCCGATCACACGCCACTCGCCCGACTCGGTCGGCAGCCGCGCCTCGGCGAGCCGCTCGACGAGTTGCTCGGTGCGCAGGCGGTACGCCACCAGTTCGGCCACGGAAACCAGCGTGAGGCCATGCGTGTCGCAGAGCTCGCGCAACTGCGGCAGCCGCGACATCGTGCCGTCGTCGCTGAGGATCTCGCAATG